>CAXICP010000073.1:0-10514 GCA_964022595.1 uncultured Salipiger sp. | reverse complement strand
GGGCGCTCGATCAACAGGATGATGCCGGACACGAAGTTCGACACGATGTTCTGCAGCCCGAAGCCGATCCCGACCGACAGCGCCCCCGCCACGATGGCCAGCGACGACAGGTCCAGCCCCGCCGAGGTGATCGCCACCAGCGCCGCAAGGAAGATGCCCACATAGCCCAGCCCGGACACGATGGCCGTCTGCCCGCCCGGCTCGATCCGGGTCTTGGGCAGGATCGAACTGCGCAGCCCGCCCTGCACCAGCCGCGTCAGCGCGTAGCCGATGGCAAAGACCACGAGGAAGGTAAAGAAATCCGCCGGCGAGATGCGCGTCTCGCCAAACACGAACCCCTCGCGGAACCGCGCCCACAGCTCGGTCAGGTCGGCCACCCGCGCGCCCCAGACCAGCGCCAGCAGCGGCAGCGCGCAGACCAGCAGCGCCAGCCCCGCCAGAACCGGCGCCAGGCTGTCGGCGCCCTGCGCGCTTTTCCCGCTCAGGAATTCGTACAGATCGTTGATGAAGCGCTGAAGCGCCAGCACCGCCGCAAGGATCGCCAGCGTGCGCACGGCGGGATAGACCATCGCCTCGCCCACGCCGTAATAGCCGATGACCGCCATCACCGGGCCGATGACCCCCGCCGCGATCATGCCCCGGCCGAGGATGCGCGCCAGCGACAGGCGGAAATGCGCGCCGTCCAGCAAGGTGCCCTCGGCGGCGCTTTCGGGGGTAAGCCGTGTCAGGATGTGCCCCAGCCGCGCCAGCATCAGCGCGCACAGCAGCAGCAACGGGAAATCAAGGATCACCCGCGTCGCTTCGGCAAAGGAAAAGATGTCGCCCAGCGTCTCGCCGACCGAACGCAGCACCAGCAGCACCGCCAGGAAAGCGGCGTCATAGCGCGCCTCGCGCCGCTGCGCCGGGCGCAGCGGAACGGTCGCGATATCCTCGGACCGGTTGAAACTTTGATCCGCAAGCCAGCCGGCCACCAGCAGCGCAAGCCCCCAGTAGGGCGCCTGTTGCAGGATGCGCTGGCCGTAAAGCCCGGCAAACCCGGTCGCCTGCAGCGCCGCCACCAGCGCCACCAGCCCCAGCCACGGCAGGGCGATGCCCGCAAGCGAAGCCAGAAAGCCCCAGACCCCGGTGCCCCGGCGCGTGCGCCGCCGCAGCCAGTCCACAAGCCGGCCCACCCAGACCGGCCCGCGCACCACCAATAGCCCGGTCACCGCCAGCAGCAATGCGATCACCGGCAGGTTGCGCCGCGCCTCGCGCATCTTGACGCCGGAGGCTATGTTGTTGCGCGTCTCGGCCACGATCGAGCCAACCGCCGCGCCGAATTCCCGGAATGCGCCCGGCCACAGCGACAGGTTGATCGGCGAAGGACCGAGTTCCAGCAACGCCTCGGTCTGGCGGTCACGCACGATCTGGTCGATTTCGCGGATCAGCCCGTCGGCTTGGGTATATGCCTCTTCGGCGCGGCGCACGGGGGCCTGGATGCGTTCAAGTTCGGCCGTCAGCTCGGCCCGGCGCTCGGCGATGTCGGGCGCCTCGGTCTCGCCCTCGGCGGGCGGCTCGCCAAGCGCCGAGATCTGCGATTGCAGCGTCTGGATGCGCGCGGCGTTGGTGCTTTCGGCCTGAAGAAACGTGTCGCGCCAGCCCGCGATGTCGGCGCGCAGCGTCTCAAGCGCCTCGGAGGACGCCTGCGCGCGGTCGATGACCTGCTCGGCCCGGCTGGCAAGCGCCGACCAGCTGTCATAATCCAGCGTGTCGGTCTGGGCGCGCAGGGTCTGCGCGCCCAGGGCCAGAAACAGCGCCAGGGCGATCGTGGCAAGCCAGCGAAACATCGCCGGGATCAGTCTTCGAAGACGCCCGGGATCGAAGCGGGCGCCTTGTCCAGCCAGGACGGCACCGGCAGCCCCTTGCCCTTGAGGAATTCGGGGTTGAACAGTTTCGACTGGTAGCGGTTGCCGAAATCGCACAGCACCGTGACGATGGTGTGCCCCGGCCCCAGATCGCGTGCCATGCGGATCGCGCCCGCCACGTTGACACCGGTCGAGCCGCCCATGCACAGCCCCTCGTCGGCAAGCAGGTCGTAGACGATGGGCAGCGCTTCCGCATCCGGGATGCGGTAGCTGAAATCGGGCGTGAACCCTTCGAGGTTGGCGGTGATGCGCCCCTGCCCGATGCCTTCGGTGATGGAATCGCCGGGGTTTTCCTGCCCGGTGTAGATCTTGTACAGCCCCGCGCCTTCGGGGTCGGCCAGCCCGACCTTGACGCCCTTGGGCTGCAGCACCTCGGCCACGCCCGCAAGCGTGCCGCCCGAGCCCACAGCGCAGATGAACCCGTCGACCTTGCCGCCGGTCTGGTCCCAGATCTCGGGGCCGGTGGTTTCGATATGCGCGCGCCGGTTGGCGATATTGTCGAACTGGTTGGCCCAGATCGCCCCGTGCGGCGCCGTCCGCGCCAGTTCCTCGGCCAGGCGGCCGGAATAGCGCACGTAATTGTTGGCGTTGGCATAGGGCGCGGCCGGCACCTGCACCAGCTCGGCGCCCGCAAGGCGCAACATGTCCTTCTTTTCCTGGCTCTGCGTTTCGGGGATGACGATGACCGTCTTGAATCCCATCGACGCGCCGACCAGCGCAAGGCCGATCCCGGTGTTCCCGGCGGTGCCCTCGACGATCGTGCCGCCCGGTTCCAGCAGCCCCTTTTCCATCGCGTCGCGGATGATGAAAAGCGCGGCGCGGTCCTTGACCGACTGGCCGGGGTTGGCGAATTCGGCCTTTCCAAGGATGGTGCAGCCGGTGATCTCGCTTGCCTTGCGAAGCTTGATCAGCGACGTGTTCCCGATGGCCTGCGCCAGATCCTGTGCAACCCGCATGGGTGTCTCCCCTTTCCTACGGTCCGGGTGACAGGTTTAGGCGCGCACGCGGGCAAACTCAAGCGCAGCTTGCGGGCCGGTAACGGGGGCGCGTGCGCGGGTCACGATCCCGCGCGGATGCGGTCCCGGTGGCGCGCCAGCCACAGCAGCATCGCCGCAAGGGGGGCGACGTTGATTTCGCCGCTGTCGACCAGGTCCATGGCGTGATCGAACGTGATGACGTGGTTGCGGATGTCCTCGTTTTCCTCCGCCAGGCCGGCCAGCCCGTTGTCGGCTTCGGACAGCGCGCACAGCCCCAGGAAGCAGTGGTAGAATTCGGTGGTGTACCCGGGCGAGGCATAGGCGCGCAGCATCGGGCGCAGCTCGCGCAGTTCCAGCCCCGCCTCTTCGCGCGCCTCGCGCAGGGCGCAGGCCTCGGGGGTTTCGCCCGCGTCCACCAGCCCCGCGGGGGGTTCCAGCACCGACGGAAACGGATCGCCGCGCATGTAGGTGCCATAACGCAGCTGTTCGACCAGCAGCAGCCGGTCGGTTTCGGGATCGTAGGGCAGCACCAGCGCCGCGTCGTAGGTGATGAAGCTTTCGCGCCCGAACGTGTCGGACATGGACCCGTCGAACCGGCGGTGGCGCAGTTCAAAGGCCCGCATGCGGAAGAACCCTTCGAAGCCCGGGCGTTCGCGCACAAGTTCGATCGCATCGCGCCCCCGGTCCGAGCGCAGGCTGCGCGGCGCGCTGTCCAGGGCGATCTGCTGCGCCCAGGCCCGCGCCGCGATGAAGGGGCGCAGGGCGGCGGTTTCGGCCATGTCCGCGCTGCCAAGGCGCGCCATGATTTCGCGCGCGGTGCCGCAGGCCAGCGCGCCCCATTGCGCGGCCCAGTCATCCAGCGCAAAGTCCGGCGCATCGGCGGGCGGCGCATCGCCTTTCAGCGCCACGAACACCTTGCGGGGCGATGCGTCGCCCACGCGAACCGGCATCTCGCGCAGCCCGTCGCAATAGCCGCCAAGGTAGTATTCAAGTCGCGCGAAATCCTGCGGTGCGGCATCGGTGATGACCAGCCCCCGGGCGCTGGCGCCGGGCCGGGCGCACAGCAATGTGCGGGGCGGCTTGGCGCGCGGATCAAGGCAGGCCAGGTAGCCGTCCAGCGCGGCGGGCAGAACCTGCGCATCGCGCCCCAGCACGATGTCCAGAAGCGGCCTGTGGCACAATGTTCCAAAGACGAAGATGTCGGGCAAGGTGGCTCCTTCGGCGCGTCGGCGGCGCCCGGTTCGGGATGGTCGGCGCCGCGCCTAGCGCCAGTGCCGCGATGCGAATTCGGGCACCAGCCCCACCAGGACGGCCCCGATCGCCATCAGCATGACAAAGCCCGTATCCGCCAGCATCGCCGCGTATTCAACCGCGATCTCGAAGATGGCGGCAAAGGCTTCAAGCGGGCCGCCGTAGCGGTGGCGCATGGCAAGGTCGGTCATCTCGGCGGTGGCATGTACCAGCAGAGCCCACAGGATGGCCGCCACCACCCCCGTCACCCCGTGCGAGATCGCCGCCGCCCCGCCGCGCCCCGCGCGGGGGCCGACGATGACCCAGCCGCACAGGAACCCGATCATGGCGTTGACCTGCGAAAAAACGCCGAAGTTATGGCGTTCGGGCATCAGGCGCATCACCTCGGCCGATCCCAGCCACGCAAGGATCGCAAGACAAAGGGCGGCGATCAGGCGCGCGGCGGTGAACATGCGGTAAGGCCTTTGGAAAATCCCGTTTGCGCGAATTTAGAATGCCCGCGCGCCCCGCCGCAAGCCATGCCCGCAAGGCGCGATGGCCATGTGTCCTGCGGGAAACAGCGCCGGCCCGTCAGAAGTCGCGGTTCTCGTAGGCATCCAGCGCCGCCTTGCGCCCGTCTTCGGCGGTGACGATGGGCGCGGGGTAGTCATCCTGCGGGCTCATCCCCCAGCTTTCGGGAATCGCGTCGAAATAGCTTAGCGCGGTCTGGGGCGGGCTGGCCTGTCCCTCGGCGATCCAGCGATCGACATAGGCGCGGTCGGGGTCGAATTTCTCGCGCTGGGTGATGGGGTTGAAGACGCGGAAATAGGGCGTGGCATCCGGCCCGCTGCCCGCGCTCCATTGCCAGCCAAGCGCGTTGTTGGCCGGGTCCCAGTCGGTCAGGCAATGCTCGAACCAGTCAAGGCCGATCTTCCAGTGGCACATCAGGTGCTTGGTAAGGTAACTTGCGACGATCATCCGGGCGCGGTTGTGCATGCGCCCGGTGACGTACATCTCGCGCAGCGCCGCGTCGACGAAGGGAATGCCGGTGCGGGCGCGTTTCCAGGCGATGACCTCGGGTGTGCGAGCATCCTCGTTCCAGGGAAAGCGCTGCCAATCCTCGCGCCAGCTGCGTTCGGTGATGTGGGGCGTGTGCCACAGCAGGTGCCAGGCGAAATCACGCCAGACCAGTTCCTTGACCCAGGTTTCGGCGCCGTCCTTGCCCGCCGCGATCGCGCCTTGCCCCGCGTGCCAGCACTGGGCCGCGCTGATTTCGCCCAGGCTGAGGTTTTCCGACAGGTTCGAACAGCCGTCTTCGGCGACCATGTTGCGCCCGGTCTTGTAGGCGGCGATGCCGCCCCGGGCAAAGCTGGCAAGGCGGTCCTGCGCGGCCTGTTCCCCGACCTGCTGCCAGGGCGCGGCCACTTTCGCGCCGCGCCGCATGTCCGCTCCAAGGTTCCAGTCGATCAACGCTTCAGACGGGGGCCATTCCGCCGGCGCGGCCAGGGCCGACGGGGCGGGTAGCGGTCGCGCCACCTCGCGATCCTTCACGGCGCGCCAATAGGGCGAATAGACCTTGTAATAGCCCCCCTGCCTGGTTTCGACCGTCCAGGGTTCGAACAGCAGGTGCCCTGCAAAGCTTTGCGCGTCGATGCCGCGCCCCTTCAGCGCATCCTTGATGGCGGTGTCGCGTTCGACCGAAACCGGATCGTAGGCGCGTTGCCAATAGACAGTGTCGGCGCCGGTTTCTTCGACCAGCTGTTCCAGCACCTCGCGCGCGGGGCCAGAGCGCAGCACCAGCGCGCTGCCCTTGGCGTCAAGCGCGCCCGCATAGGCATCAAGGCCCAGCCCCAGCCGCCATTTGGGCGCCGCCCCAAGGCTGTCGACGCTGTGATCGCGGATGAACACCGGGATCACCGGGCGCCCGGATTCGGCGGCGCGGTGCAGCGCGCCGTGATCGCTTAGCCGCAGATCGCGGCGAATCCAGACGAGGATGGGCTTGGTCAAAGGCATGAAAGGCTCCTTGCTTGGGGTGCCAGATAGCCCGCCGCCCGCCCGGTCAAGCGCGCCGCCGAGCTAGAGCACCGCATCCAGCGCGGCGAGCAGCTGATCGACTTCCGCCGGCGAGGTGTAATGCACGAAGGACAGCCGCAGAACGCCCAGGCCCGGATCGATCCCCATGGCCTGCAACGGCCGGCGCGCATAGAAATCGCCGCCCCCCGCCATGATGCCGTGGCGCGCAAGCTCGCTCGCGACCGCGTTGGCGGGGCGTTGCAGGGCAAGGGCCACGGTGGGGGCGCGGCGCGCCGGATCGGTCGGGCCCAGCAGGCGCACCGAATTCTTTGTGCCAAGGTAGTCCAGAAGCGGGCGCATCAAGGCCACCTCGTGGGCGTGCATCAGGCCCGCGACCTCGCGCGGGGCGACGCCGTGATGATCGGCCAGCGCCTCGATGTAATCGACCATCCCGGCACAGGCGGCGACCTGTGCGTGATCGGGTCCGGCGGGGGTGAATTTCTTGTAAAGCGTGTCGCCGTTGAACCCGTGCGCCTGGTTGGGCAGCAGCTCGGCCAACTCGCGACGGATCGCCATGATGCCCTGGTGCGGGCCATAGGTCTTGTAGGCGGAAAACAGGTAGATGTCGCAGCCAAGGGTTTCCAGGTCGGGAAAGCCGTGCGGCGCGTAGCTGACCCCGTCGACGCAGACCCAGGCACCGGCGGCATGGGCCAGCGCGGTGATCTCGGCCACGGGGTTGATCTCGCCCACCACGTTGGAACAATGGGGAAAGCACACCAGCCGGACGGATTCATCCAGCAGCGGTTCCAGCGCCGCCGGATCAAGCTGGCCGGTTTCGGGGTCGACCTTCCATTCGCGCAGCTCGATGCCGTGATCGGCAAGGCGACGCCAGGCGCCGGAATTGGCCTCGTGGTCCTGGTTGGTGACGATGATCGCCTCGCCCGGGCGCATCACCTCGCGCACCGCCTGCGACAGCACATAGGTGTTCTGCGTGGTGGACGGCCCAAAGCTCAGCTCGTCCGGCGCGATGTTCAGCAGACCCGCCAGCCGGGTGCGCGCCTCGTCCATTTCGGCGCCGCCCGCCTGCGCGGCGGGATAGGGCGCATAGGGCTGCACCTTGCGCTGGTGATAAAAGCGGAACAGCCGGTCGATCACCGGCTGGCAGGTATAAGACCCCCCGGCATTTTCGAAAAACGCCTGCCCCTGCAACGAGGGTTCGGCAAAGGCGGGAAACTGCCCGCGCACATAGGTAAGATCCAGCATGGTGGTGCCTCCGGTCCTTTGTTGGCTGCACAAGACCGGGGATCGCGCGAGGCGTCAAGCAACTGGCCGGTCCGAAACGAAAAGACGCGCGAACCGGCCGGCCCGCGCGTCCATGACTGCCCTTCGGGGTCAGCCGTTTACAGGCGGCGTTCGGCCATCAGGCCGCGCCAGATCGCAAAGCACATGATGATCAGCACCACCGTGAAAGGCAGCCCGGTCGAGATCACCATGGATTGCAGCGACGCAAGGCCGCCCGCCGACAGCAGCAGCACGATGGCCACCGCGCCTTCGAAGACCGCCCAGAACACGCGCTGGGGCACCGGTGCATCGACCTTACCGCCCGCCGTGATCGTATCGATGACAAGCGATCCCGAATCCGACGAAGTGACAAAGAACACGATGACCAGCACGATCCCGATCAACGACGTGATCGACGCCCAGGGCATCACGTCCAGCATCTTGAACAGCTTGACCGGCAGATCGGCGTCCTGCGCCACGGTGTAGCCATCGCCGATGACCTGCTGGATCGCGTTGCCGCCAAAGACCGACATCCACAGCACGCAGACAAGGCTGGGAATCAGCAGCACGCAGATCAGGAATTCGCGCACCGTGCGCCCCCGGCTGACGCGGGCGATGAACATGCCCACGAACGGCGACCAGGAGATCCACCACGCCCAGTAGAACGAGGTCCAGCCCTGCATGAAGTTGACGTCCTCGCGCCCGACGGGATTGGCCAGGGCGGGCAGGTATTGCAGGTAGGCGCCAAGATAATCGACGAACCCGGTCAGCAGCAGCAGCGTCGGCCCGGTGAACAGCACGAACAGCAGCAGCAGCAGCGCAAGTCCCATGTTGATTTCCGACAGCACCTTCACGCCGCCTTCAAGCCCGCGAACCACCGACACCAGCGCGACCGCGGTGATGCACGAGATCAGCAGCACCTCGACGGTGGAATTGACCGGGATGCCGAACAGCTCGTTCAGACCGGCATTCGCCTGCGTCGCGCCAAAGCCCAGCGACGTGGCAAGACCGAACAGCGTGGCGAACACCGCCAGCACGTCGATGCAATGGCCCGGCCAGCCCCAGACGCGTTCGCCCAGCAGCGGGTAGAACGCCGAGCGCAGCGTCAGCGGCAGCCCCTTGTTGTAGGAAAACAGCGCCAGCGCCAGCGCCACCACCGCGTAGATCGCCCAAGGGTGCAGCCCCCAGTGAAAGATCGTCGCGGCAAAGGCGAGGCGCGCGGCGGCCTGCGGGTCGCCCTCGGCGCCGCCAAGCGGTGCCCAGTCGGTGCGCACGCCGTCTTCGCCCACGGACACGCCGCCCATCGACGACGAGAAGTGGCTCATGGGTTCGGACACGCCGTAGAACATCAGGCCGATGCCCATGCCCGCCGCGAACAGCATCGCGAACCAGCCCACATAGCCGTAATCGGGCGTCGCGTCCCTGCCGCCCAGCCGGACCGAGCCCGCCGGGGTGACGATCAGCAGCAGGCAGAAGACCACAAAGATGTTGGCAGCGCCGATGAAGAACCAGTCAAAGCCCTTGGTCACGCTGTCGAAAAGCCAGGTGAACACCGACCCCGCCTGCTCCGGAAGCGCCAGCGTGTAGAACACGAACAGGATGATCGCCAGCCCCGAGATCGCGAAGACCGGGTTGTGGATATCAAGCCCGAACGGGCCGATCTGCTTTTCGATGTTGTCCTGGCCGATCTCGTAATCGGTATCGATCAGCCCGGACGCGCCCTCTGGCGGCGGAATTCCCTGATCGTCGCTTGAATTACTCATTCACGATTGTCCCTTTTTTCTTCGATTCGGTTCAAGGGCGTGCGTGCCACGCAGAAGGGCGCGACAGCCCGGGGCGTGCCGGCCCCTGCAGGGCGCCCTAGGCGCCCACACCCTTGCCGGCGATCGTTTGCGCCGGGTGATCCCGGCCTTTCGGACAGGGCCATGTGGCGCGGCGCCCATGTCAGGGTGCGCGCGTCACGATCCGTGCCCGCCATTCACGATGTCCGGCGCGAGGCCCGACAGCCCATCACGATAGCGCGATCCGGGCCAAAGGCAAAAGAGCGGCGCCAAGACGCCGCTCCCTTACGATACTTCGACGGGGAATGTACAGAACCGGGTCAGGCGCCCAGGTCGACCAGAACGCGGCCCTTGACCTGCCCCTTGAGGATATCGGCCCCAAGCTTGGGCAGATCTTCAAGGCGCGCGGGGTGGATCATCGCGTCCAGCTTGTCCATCGGCAGGTCGCTCGCGATGCGGCCCCAGGCGCGCTGGCGGTTGTCGAAGGGCTGCATCACGCTGTCGATGCCCAGCAGGCTGATCCCGCGCAGCAGGAAGGGCACGACCGACGCGGGCAGGCCCGCGCCCCCCGCCAGCCCCACCGCCGCGACCGCGCCGCCATACATCATCTGCCCCAGCACGCGGGCCAGCATCTCGCCCCCGACCGCATCCACGCAACCCGCCCAGCTTTCGCTTTCCAGCGGGCGCTTGACGGTTTCGGCCAGATCGGCGCGCGGCACGATGCGCGCAGCGCCCAGATCGCGCAGGTAATCTTCCTGTTCGGGGCGCCCCGTCACCGCCGCGACCTCGTAGCCGCGCGCGGCAAGGATCGCGGTGGCCACCGACCCCACGCCGCCCGCCGCCCCCGTAACCAGCACCGGGCCTTTTCCGGGCGCGACGCCGTGATCTTCCAGCGCCATGACCGCCAGCATCGCGGTGAACCCGGCGGTGCCGACCGCCATCGCCTGCCGCGTGCTAAGACCCGCGGGCAGCGGCACCAGCCAGTCGGCATCGACCCGCGCCTTTTGCGCGTAACCGCCCCAATGCACCTCGCCCACGCGCCAGCCGGTCAGCACCACCTTGTCGCCGGGCGCATATCGCGGATCGCCCGAGGCTTCGACCGTGCCGGCAAAGTCGATGCCCGGCACATGCGGATAGCGGCGCACCAACCCTCCGCCCGGGCCGAGGCACAGCCCGTCCTTGTAGTTCAGCGTCGAATATTCGACCGCCACGGTCACGTTGCCCTCGGGCAGATCGTCAAGACCGATCTGCCGAACCTCGGCCGAGGTTTTTCCGTCATCCGCCTTGTCGACGACGAGCGCGTTGAACTTGGTCATTCGATTGCTCCT
>CAXICP010000072.1:0-10706 GCA_964022595.1 uncultured Salipiger sp. | reverse complement strand
CATGGGGTATGCCCGGCCAGATGGGCGCGTGGGCACGCGCAATTTCATCGGCATCATGGCGTCGGTCAACTGTTCCAGCACCGTCTGCGATGCCATCGCCGCCGAGGCGAACCGTGTGCTGCTGCCGAAATACCCCGGCATCGATGGCTTTGCGCCGCTGGTGCACGACCAAGGCTGCGGCATGTCCAACAGGGGCGAGGGGTTCGACGCGCTGGTGCGCACGCTCAAGGGCTATCGCGATCACCCCAATTTCGGCGGCGTGCTGATCGTGGGGCTTGGCTGCGAGGTGAACCAGCTGACGCTTTACAAGCCGACCGACTGGACGCGCGAGCGGTTCCACAGCTTCAACATCCAGGAGGTCGGCGGCTCGCGCTCTGCGGTGAAACGCGCGGTCGAACTGCTTGAACCCATCGCGGCGGCGGCCTCACGCGACAGGCGCAGCGAACAGCCCGTGTCCAAGCTGACGCTGGGGATGCAATGCGGCGGCTCTGACGGGTTTTCCGGCATCACCGCCAACCCGGCGCTTGGCGTCGCATCGGACATGCTTGTGGCGGCGGGGGGCACATCGATCCTGTCGGAAACCCCCGAGATCTTTGGCGCCGAGCACTTGCTGATCGCCCGCGCCGCCCCGGAAACCGGCGCAAGGATCGAAGCGATGATCGACTGGTGGCGCGATTACGCCGAAAAGAACGGCGCCTCGCTCGACAACAACCCCAGCCCCGGCAACAAGAAGGGCGGACTGACCACGATCCTGGAAAAATCGCTGGGCGCGGTGGCCAAGGGCGGCATGGCGCCGCTGGCGGGGGCCTATGCCTACGCCGAACGCATCGACGCCAACGGGTTCGTCTACATGGACAGCCCCGGCTATGACCCGGTGGCGGCAACGGGGCAGGTGGCGGCGGGGGCGACGCTGATCGCCTTTACCACCGGGCGCGGATCGTGTTTCGGTGCCAAGCCCGCGCCGTCGATCAAGCTGGCGTCCAACAGCGATCTGGCCCGGTCCATGCCCGAGGACATCGACATCGACTGCGGCGGCGTCGTCGAACAGGGCACGTCGCTGACCGAAATGGGCGCGCGCATCTACGATCTGCTGCTGGATACCGTATCGGGGCAGCAGACCGCGTCCGAACAATTCGGCTATGGCGACAACGAATTCGTGCCCTGGAAGATCGGAGCCGTCCTGTAACGCGGCCCGCACTCGACTGCGTCCCCCGCACAACAGCATGGCAAAAGTCGCTTTTCCCGTCTGGCCTTGTCGCAGCGTAAAGCTTTGCATGGCCATACCTGTGCGCGCCCCGCGCCGGGGCCGGAAAGGGAGAACGCCGCAATGCCATCGGATCTGGGAAGCGGCTTTCGCACGCCGACCGTGCTGGACGTGGGCACGACCTACAGCCTGACCGGGTCGGGGGATGACATCGGCGGCTGGTTCACCTTCTGGGCCGAAGCCGAAAGCACCTACACGGTCGTTCTGTCCACCGGCAACGACATCTTGCGCAACGCGCTTTACACGCTGGATACCGAAACCACCTGGACGGCTCCGGCGGGCGCGACCTGGCCCGCCGCCGCCGATAGCTATGCCGCCGAAGGCGCGAGGGCGATCACAGACCCGGTGGTCGACTGGGGCGACCGCTATGACCGCGTGACGCTTCAGACCGCGGGGCGCGACAACCCGTACTATGACCTTGGCATCTACACGCTGGACGATTTCGCCGGCTGGTACACGTCGGTGGTCGGGGTCTGGTCGCGGGTGTTCTCGTCAAGTTACGGCGCATATTTCGGCGGCGTGCTCGATGCCTCGGCAAGCTACAGCTACGAGATCACCGTGGTCGAAGGCGACGGCACCGATTTCGTGCGCGACGACTGGGGGGACACGGCGCAGACCGCGGCGCGCATTTCCGCCGCGCCGACCGCGTCGCTGACCTCGCCCGACATCGTGGTCAGCGGAGAGCTGGAACAGCCCGGCGATGTCGATGTCTTCAGCGTCATCCTGCGGGCGGGCTTTGAATATGACATTCAGGTCGCCAGCGCGGTGGGCGCGACCACCCATGTCGCCTTGAAGGATATCGATGTCGATCTGAACGAATCCAGCAACCTTGTCGGCGGGGGCCTTGGTATCTGGCTGGGCTCGGGGCATTACGAACCGCTTGGCGACAGCACCCAAGGCGGGGTTGCGGTGGCGGGCCTGTCGCTGGACGTGGCCGCCTACTGGGACGCGGGCGAAAAGGTCGAGGTGTTCATCACCATCCAGAGCACCCCGCCGCTGCGGACCGACTGGGGCGTCGGCGGCTACGAGATCACCATCACCCCGGCCGATGACCACGGCGGCAACCGGCTGACCCCGGACGTGATCGAACGCCCCGGGCGGCAGGCCGGCCATATCGACGATCCCGGCGCCGATGCCTGGAACAATGTCTTCGGCGAAGAGGACTGGTTCGAAATCGAAGGCGGCATCGTCGAAGGCTATACCTACGTTGCCACCGTCACCTCGCAAACCGATGCGCTGGGCTCGCTTGACGTGTCGCTTTACGATGCCGCCGGGGGGCTGGTGGTCACGCCGCGCCGCGATGTGCTGATCTACAAGGCGCCCGAGACGCAACGCGCCTTTCTTGCGATCGAGGCAACCTTCGACGACCAGTTCGGCGATTACACGCTGGAACTGGGCCAATACGCGGGCAAGGTGCGGATCTTCGATGGCATCAACACCCAGAACGCGGTGGGCACGGCGCAGGCGGACTGGTTCCTTCTGGGGGCGGGCGACGATACCGCGCGCGGGCATGGCGGCGATGACGACATTGCGGGCGAAGGCGGCGCCGACCGGATCTACGGCAATGCCGGGGCCGACACGCTGTCGGGCGGTGCGGGCAACGATCTTCTTGGCGGGGGCGATGGCTGGGACAGCCTGTTCGGCGGGGGCGGCGCCGACAGGCTTTACGGCAATGCGGGGCGCGATTCCCTGAACGGGGGTGACGGGAACGACCTGCTTGGCGGGGGCGAAGATCACGACGCCCTGTTCGGAGGCCACGGCGCCGACCGGCTTTATGGCAACGCCGCGTCCGACACGCTGAACGGCGGCACGGGCAAGGATCTGCTTAGCGGGGGCGACGGCTGGGACCGCCTGTTCGGCGGGGATGGCAACGACAGTCTGTACGGCAACGGTGGGGTCGACCGGCTTTTCGGGCAGAATGGCAATGACACGCAGAACGGCGGCGCGGGCAATGACACGGTGAATGGCGGCGCCGGTCACGACAGGCTGCTTGGCGGCGACGGGGCCGATGTTGTGTCGGGCGAGGGCGGCGCGGATACGCTGTTCGGCGGGCGCGGCAATGATCGGCTTTACGGGGGCGATCTGGGCGACAGGCTGTCGGGCGAGGGCGGCCACGACCTTGCCAATGGCGGGCGCGGCAATGACACGCTGTTCGGGGGCGATGGCATCGATACCCTGTCCGGGGCCGCTGGCGCCGATGCGATCAGCGGCGGGCGGGGCAGCGATCGGCTTCTGGGCGGCGATGGTCACGACACGCTGTCCGGCGGCGGAGGCAACGACACGCTGCTTGGCGGGCGCGACCGCGACCGGCTTGACGGGGGCGATGGTGATGACAGCGTCGATGGCGGCGGCGGTGCCGACCGCATTCTTTTCGGGGCGGGGTCGGATACGGTGACGGGCGGGGCGGGCGACGACCTGCTTGTCTGGCAATCGGGCGACACGCTTGCCGACCGTATCGACGGCGGCGACGGCACCGACCTGCTGCGCCTGTTGCTGACGCCCGAACAGGCCGCCGATCCGGAAATTGCCGCCGACCTTGCCTTCTGGCGCGTGCTTTCCGGGCTGGGCGGAAACGGGCGGATGGTCTTTGACTCGCTTGCCCTTACGGTCGAAAACATCGAGGCGATCGAAATCGTCACCGGCACGGGGGGCCTTGCGGCGAACGACGACGCGCTTGAATTGAACGAAAATTACAGGGGCGTCGGGCTGACCGGCAACGTGCTGGCCAACGACTTGGCCACGGACCCCCTGTCGCCGCTTTCCGTGCAGCGCGTCGCGGGATCTGCCGCCAACGTGGGGGCCGAGATCACGGCCACCTATGGCAGTTTCCGCATCAATCGCGACGGCAGCTACACCTATACGCTGCGCGACGGTGCGGCGCTGCTGGACCCGCTCAACCGCGGCGATGTGGTCAGCGACAGCGTCTATTACATGGTGTCGGATGCCTCGGGCAGCCGCAGCGCCCGGCTTGTCGCGACCATCAACGGCATCAACGATGCGCCCACCCTGTCGGGCGCGGCCCTGACCATGGTCGAGGGCGACGCGCAGATCGCCTTCGACGTGATCGCGCTTGGCGATGATCCCGATGCCGAGGACGGCCCCGCCACGTTGACCTATGCCGCCACCACCAGCGGCGCGGGTGGCGCGCTGTCGCTTGACGGCGGGATGCTGCGCTATGTGCCCGCAAGCGACATCCAGTCCCTGTCCGAGGGGGCGCAGCGCGTGATCCCCGTGACCCTGACCGCGACGGATCGGCATGCTTATTCGGCCACGGCCGCGCTGACCATCACCATCGAAGGGCGCAACGATGCCCCCCAGATCGACGATTTCGACGTCACGCTGGCGGCCACCGCGACGGACGAGACGGTGTACCTTGACCGCCTTGCGTCGGATATCGACGCCGACGGCTTTGCCGCCGCGCTAAGCTACGAGCTGATCGCGCCCCCCGAGGCGGGAACGGCGGTGCTTTCCGGAAACCGGCTGCTGTTCACCCCCGGCGCGGATTTCGTCGCGATGACCGAGGGCGAGCTGCGCACGGTCGAAATCGGTGTGCAGGTGTCGGACACGCATGGCGCGAGCGATACCGCCACGATCCGCATGACAATCTACGGCATGAACGATCTGCCCGTGGTAAGCGACGGCAGCCTGACCGCAACCGAAAGCGGCGGCCCCGTCACGCTGGACCTTGCCACGCTGGCCGACGATCCCGATGCGGATGAAGGCCCCGATACGCTGGATTACCAGATCGCGCAGGCACCCGCGCTGGGCAGCGCAAGCGTCGACGGCGGCGTGCTTCGCTTTGATCCGGGGGCGGATTTCGACGCGCTTGGCGCCGGGGAAAGCCAGCAGGTCGATATCCGTTTCGTGGTGCGGGACAACAGCGGCTTTCCGCGTTTCGGCACGGTGACCGTGACGGTCGAAGGGGCGCAAAGCGGGTTTGCCTTTGCCGGGCCCGAAACGGACGCGAGCATGGTGGGCGGCGCGGTTTCGGAAATGCTGAGCGATGTCGCGCAGCAGTCCGCGTGGGACCCGGCTGATACATGGGATGCGGCGAACCTGATCGGCATCGACCAGCAACTGGGCGCGGACCTGTTCCAGTTCTGATCTAGGCGCCCGAGGCCGCGCCGCTGCTTGACGCAAGGGATCATCTCTTTGAGGATACTGGCGAAACTGACTGGACGCGGGCGCAGTCTTCCCGTTAAAGTTGAAAGGCGCGGCAAACCGAAGCCCCGCTCGCGCGTTTGTTCCCCGTGTTCTGGTACGAGGCGGTAGCATTCCGGTAACGTCTGCCGGGTACGCCGGTATGAAGGAAATGCAGGAGACCACGATATGCGACCCACCCAGACGCGATCCGACGACCCTGCCCATGAGCGGACTCGCGTTTCGCCCGAAAATGCGGCAAGAGCGGCGTCAACCGCCCGCAAGGGGCGCGAACCTGGTTCAAAGAGCGTCTAACCCGATGCAGATCACACAACTTGTCACCCACTCCGGCGGCTTTCACGCGGATGAACTTTTGTCATCGGTGGTGCTGACACGGCTTTATCCCGGCGCGCAGCTGATCCGCAGCCGCGATCCGGAATGGATCACGCCGGCGCCCGGGCGCATCATCTATGACGTCGGCCAGCAATATGACCCGGCGCAGGGGGTGTTCGACCATCACCAGCGCCCGACGCCGCAACGCCCCGATGGTCAGCCCTTCAGCTCCTTCGGGCTGATCTGGAACCGGTTCGGGCGCGATTACCTTGCCGCGCTGGGCCTGCCGGACAAGGACATCGACACCGTGCACGCGCAGTTCGACGAACGGTTCGTGCTGCCCATCGACCTGATGGACAACGGCGCCGTCGATCCCGGATCGGCCGGGCCGCTGCTGGCGCGGCTGACGCTGCCGGTCCTGCTGGAAAGCCTCAAGCCCGTCTTCGACGACCCCGATCCCGATGCGGATGACCGCGCCTTTGCCTCGGCGCTGCCCATCGCGCGGGCCTTCGTGGAATCCAGCCTTAACCGCGAGGCGGCAAAGGTGCGCGCCGCGGGCATCGTTGCGGATGCGATCCAGGCGGCGGGCGATGGCAAGGTGCTTGAACTGCCCCAGGGCATGCCGTTTCGACCGGCCATCGAAGAAGCGGGCGCCGACCATCTGCTGTTCGTGGTGCACCCACGCGACGAGGATTGGGCGCTTACCGGCATCCGTCTGGGCGAAAACACCTTTGAACAGCGCGCCGATCTGCCGACCGCCTGGGCCGGGCTGACCGATGAGGCGCTTGAAAAGGCATCCGGTGTGAAGGGCGCGAAATTCTGCCACAACGGCCGCTTTCTTGCGATCGCGCGCAGCCGCGATGCCGCCTTGCGCATGGCCGAACTGGCGGTGGACGAGGCCTGCGCCAAGGGCACCCTGCAAAAGGCGCAGATCTAAGCCGATGATCTGCGGCTGAAGGCAGGCGCGGGGTCTAAATCCCAGACAAGGCATCAACGAAAAACGAGCGACGGAAAATCCGCCGCTCGTCTTGTGCATGTCGGATGGGCGCGCCCGAAGGTTACAGCATCCCCTCGGCCTTGGCCCAGTCCAGCGCCTTGTCCATCGCGCGGCCAAACCGGGCTAGGATTTCGGAAATGTCGTCTTCGGTCACGATCAGCGGCGGGCAGAAGGCGACGGTTTCGTAGACGTTGCGCACGATCAGCCCTTCTTCGGCGCAAAGCGCCACGACCTTGGCTGCCATGGAACCGGCCGGTTCGAACGCCGTCTTCGTGGCGCGGTCCTTGGCCATTTCGACCCCCGCGATCAGCCCGACGCCGCGCACTTCGCCCACCAGCGGGTGGTCGGCGAACTTGCGCAGGCCTTCCTGGAACATCGGCTCCAGCCGGGCGGCGTTGCCCATCAGGTCCTTTTCTTCGATGATCGCAAGGTTTTCCAGGCCAACGGCGCAGGCGACCGGGTGGCCCGACCCGGTAAAGCCATGCCCGAAGGTGCCCAGCTTGGCGGTGTTGTCGGCGATGGCGTTGTAGACCTTGTCGTTCACCACGATGGCGGCCAGCGGCATGTAGGACGATGTCAGCTGCTTGGAGGTCACCAGGATATCGGGGGTGAAGCCGTATTTCTCGCAGCCGAAGGGCGCGCCGGTGCGGCCGAACCCGTTGATGACCTCGTCCGCGACCAGAAGGATGTCGTATTTCGCGCAGATTTCCGCGACGCCGGGCCAGTAGCCTTCGGGCGGGGTCATGACGCCGCCAGCGCCCATCACCGGCTCACCGATGAAACCGGCAATGGTTTCGGGGCCTTCGGCGATGATCGTGTCTTCCAGTTCTTTCAGAAGGCGGGCAGTGAAATCGGCCTCGGATTCGCCCTCGTTGGCGAATTTCCAGTAATGCGGCGTGGTCAGGTGGGTGACCGGGATCGCGGGCAGGTCGAAATCCTTGTGGTTGCCCGGCAGGCCGGTCAGCGACCCGGATGCGATGGTGATGCCGTGATACCCCTTGTTGCGGGCAAGGAATTTCTTCTTTTCGGGGCGGCCAAGACCGTTGTTGAGGAACCAGGCCATCTTGATGACCGTGTCGTTCGCCTCGGACCCCGAGTTGGTGAAGAACACGCGGTTCAGCCCCTCGGGGGTCATTTCCACCAGCTTTTCGGCCAGGCGGATCGACGGTTCATGCGCCTTGTGGGCAAAGCTGTGGTAGTAGGGCAGTTTCTTCAGCTGCTCGTAGGCGGCATCGGCCAGGCGGGTTTCGGAAAAGCCCACGGCGACCGACCACAGGCCCGCCAGCGCCTCGATGTATTCCTTGCCCTGATCGTCGTAGACGCGGGCGCCGTCGCCCTTGGTGATGATCATCGGGCCCTTTTCCTCATGCGCGCGCATGTTGGTGTAGGGGTGCATCGAATGGGCGATGTCGGATGCGTGAAGCGAATTGGGGCGCTGGTTCATCGGGGTCTCCGTATGGGCTGAAGGGGCAGGGGGCGGGACTTGGGCGTCCGCGTCGGGGCGAAGCTTAGGGGAAGGCGGGGGCAAAGGTCACGGGGAATTTGATCATATTTCTTCCAGCCCGCACCAGTCGGCTATGAATAGGGCAATCGCCCCGGTGACACGCTTGACCGAGGACAGGCTGACGCGTTCGTCAAAGCCGTGGATCGCCTCGGAATAGGGGCCGTAGACCAGGCAGGGCGTCTTGCCGTAGATCGCGAAGACGCGCCCATCGAGGTATCCGGGGGTGACGAAGGATTCGAGCGGCTGGTCATAGGATGACAGGTGCGCGCGGGCGAGCGTCGCCTCGGCGTCGGACCCTTCTTCCAGCACGTAGCCTTCGGCAAAGAACCCGTTCCACGTGATCCGGGGCGGGTTGTTGGCAAGATACGGCACCTCGGCGGATGCGGCGCGCAGGTGGCTTTCGATCTCGCGCGCGGCGTCGGCGGCGGATGTGCCGGGATAGATGGCGATGCGGCAGTCGATTTCGCACCACGCGGGCACGGACGAGGCCCAGTCGCCGCCTGCGATCTTGCCGACGTTGAAGTTGATCGGGTGGTCGAGGTCTTCGAAATAGCGGTGCTGGGATTTGCGGGCGTTCCAGTCGGCTTCCAGCGCGCGCAGGGCGCGGATCACGTCATAGGCGGCTTCGATCGCGTTGGCACCGCTGCCTGCCTCGCGCACATGGACCGGCGCGCCCTGAACCCGCACGCGGAACCACAGCACGCCGGTGTTGGCGCGCACCAGCTTGTCGTCTTCGGGTTCGGGGATGATTGCGGCGTCGGCATTGTAGCCACGCAGCAGGGCGGCAAGGGCGCCGTTTCCGGTGCATTCTTCCTCGACCATCGATTGCTGATACAGCAGCGCGGCGGGGCGATACCCGATCCGTTTGAGCGCCTCGACCGCGAGCACATTGGCCGCGATCCCGGCCTTCATGTCGGCGATGCCGCGCCCGTACAGCCAATCGCCCTCGCGCCGGGGCTCGAAGGGCGGGGTGGTCCACATGTCCAGCGGGCCGGCGGGCACCACATCCATGTGCCCGTTCAGCACAAGGCTGCGCCCGGTTTCGTTGCGCGGGCGCAGCGTGCCCACCACGTTGACAGCATTGGAATAATCCACATCGACGGGGGAAAATCCGGGATGCGCCTTGATGTCATCCACGTCGATGGTCCAGCGGTCCATCGCGTAGCCGCGCGCCTGCAGATCGGCATGCAGGAAATCCTGCGCCGTGGCTTCCTGTCCGCGCAAGGACGGAAAGCGGCCAAGGGTTTCGGTATAGGCGATCTGTTCCTCGAACCCGTCATCGACGGCGGCAAGGATCTTTTGCGTCAGCTCGGGTGTCATGCGTCGCGCCCCAGGAAACCGTTCATGAAGGACACCAGCGAAGTGGTAAGGTCTGCCGACAGGTAGCCGCCTTCCTGCACGATCACGGTGGGATATCCCGCCGCCGCGATCATCTGCCCGGCGCGGCGGAAGCCGTCGAAGCTGACCTTCATGCCCAGCAGGGGGTCGTTTTCATGCGCATCCAGCCCAAGGCTGAGCATCAGCGCGCCGGGGCGGAATTCCCCGATGGCGCCAAGCGCCTGCGCGATGGCATCAAGCCAGGCGTCGTCGGTCGTGGTCCGCGCCAGCGGCATGTTGAGGTTGTAGCCCAGCCCCTCGCCCAGGCCGGTTTCATAGGAATAGCCGGTGAAGAAGGGGTAGTAATCGGTGGGGTCCGCGTGGATTGACGCGGTCATCACATCGGCGCGGTCGTAGAATATGGCCTGCGTCCCGTTGCCGTGGTGCACGTCGATATCCAGCGAGGCGACGCGGTCGTGCCCGTCACGCAGGCGGGCGGCGGCGATGGCGGAATTGTTCAGCAGGCAATGACCCGCCGCGATGTCGGCGCTGGTGTGGTGGCCCGCCGGGCGGCACAGCGCATAGGCGCTAGGCGCGCCGCCCAGCACCGCGTCGGCGGCGGCGATGGCGCAATCGGCGGCGCGGCGCGTGGCGTCCCAGCTGTGCTGCCCGATGGGCGCCGAGGTGTCGCCCATGTGCCAGCCCGCGCGCCCGACGATGGATTGCGGATAGGTCGCGATGGACCGATCGGGAAAGACATTGGGCACCACCTCGGGGCCAGCATTGGGCAGGGTCTGCCACGCGTCCCAGGCGGTTTCGAGGAATTCGATGAAATCAGGCGTGTGCACCGCCTCAAGCGCGGTGGCGGGCGCCTCGAAGGGTTCCTCGGTGGTCAGGCCAAGCTGATCCAGCCCCGCAAGCAGCAGCCGCGCCCGTTCCGCCTGTTCGGCGTTGCGCAGGATCTTGCCGTGGGTCAGCCGGAAGATCGGGTCATGCGCTTCGGTTTCGGGCGCGTAAAAGCATCTCATAACGGTTTCTCGCCTTCCAGTTTGCGGAATTGCTCGGTCACCAGCTTCCGGGCGACATCGAGATGGTGGAACATGGCGTCGGTGGCGGCGGTCTCGTCGCCGGCCTGGATGGCCTCAAGGATG
>CAXICP010000071.1:0-10778 GCA_964022595.1 uncultured Salipiger sp. | reverse complement strand
GTCCATGTAGCCTTCGGCCACGATCAACGGCTGGCCCTTGCCCGCCGCCTCGCGCGCGGCGCGCAGGTTGTAAAGGTTGCGCCCCTTGTCGAACAGTTCGGTTTCCGGCGAATTGAGATACTTGGCGTTGTCGTTCGGGTCCATCGCGCGCCCGCCAAAGGCGATGGCGCGCCCGCGCCCGTCGCGGATGGGAAACATGATGCGGTTACGGAACACGTCATAGGGGTCGCGCCCCTTGTCCGAGGCGCGCGTCAGCCCGGCGGCAAGGATCAGATCCTCGGGCACGCCCTGCCCGCGCAGATGGTCGCGCAGGTTCTGCCAGCCCTCGGGCGCAAAGCCCAGTTCGAACCGGTCGCGCACCTCGCCCGACAGCCCGCGCCGGTCAAGGTAGGCGCGCGCCGCCGTGGCCGCCCCGCCGTTCAGTTGCATCCGGAAGAAGCGCACCGCCTGTTCCATGACCTCGGCCAGCTGTTCGTGCCGGCTGGCCTTCTTCGCGGCCTGCGGGTCGCGCGCGGGCATCGGCATGCCCGCCTCGCGCGCCAGGATCTCGACCGCTTCCATGAATTCGACATTCTCGGATTCGCGCACGAACGAGATGGCGTCGCCCTTCGCCTGGCAGCCGAAGCAGTAATAATACCCCTTGCGGTCATCCACGTGGAACGAGGCAGATTTTTCCTGGTGGAAGGGGCACGGCGCCCACATGTCGCCCTTGCCCTGGTTCGACTTGCGGTTGTCCCAGATGACCTTGCGCCCCACGACCTGAGAAAGGCTCGTGCGGTTGCGAAGCTCGTCAAGGAAACCGGGGGGCAGACTCATGGGGCGAATATCCTACCGCGCGCCGGCCGAGTCCAGACGCGCCATGCGTGGTTTGCAAAATACACCGCCGCCACGGGCACCGCGGCCGTGCGGCGCGTCAGGGTACGGGCTGCGTCTGAACCGACCTGTGCGCCGCAAGGCGCCCCACCGGATCAGCCTACTGTGCCTCGCACTGGTCCTTCCAGGCTTGCCCGACAGCCGGGGTCAGCTGGTCCCTGGGCAACGTCCAGACCCATTCGGCCAGCACGTCGCCCGCCTTGTCCCCCAGCGCCGCGCGCAGCGGCTTGCGCGCCTGCGCCTTGCTTTTCCCGGCTGCCCGGGCGCTGACCGTGTCCGACACCAGCCGGGCGGTGACATCGCACACGCCCTGGTCTTCCGCGGTCTGTGCCATTCCCGGACCGGCAAGTGCCAGGCCGGCCGCCAGCATCCATGCAGCGCGCATTCCCATTCCCCTTATGGACCCAAGCCGTGTCGATACAGCAATCCGCCGCCACTGTCACGCTGGCGCCGCGCTGCCTTCCGCAGGGAAACGCGGGGCCCGCCGGCCCCGCGAAACGTCACAGCCCCTTGGCGCGGTAGCTTTTCGCCACCCGGTCGATGGCGGTGATGAAGGCGGCGGTGCGCAGGTCGGTGACATCGCCGCGCCCGTGCCAGACCTCACGCATGGACTGGTAGGCGATGCGCATCGTGTCATCCAGCCCCGATCGCACCAGTTCCAGCTCGTCCGCGCCGCGCAGGTACTTGTCCTTGAAGCTGGGCGTCAGCGACCAGCTGTCGCCCATGGCAAGGTCCAGCCGTTCCAGTTCGTCCACCACCAGCTGGTGGCGCGCCTCTTCCTGGCGGCGCTGCATCCGGCCGAACCGGATATGGCTCAGGTTCTTGACCCATTCGAAATAGGACACCGTGACCCCGCCCGCGTTGGCGTAAAGATCGGGAATGATGACCGTGCCGCGCGCCCGCAGGATGTCATCGGCGCCGGCGGTGATCGGCCCGTTCGCCGCCTCAAGGATCAGCGGCGCCTGGATGCGGTGCACGTTGCCCAGGTTGATGACCCCTTCCAGCGCGGCGGGAATCAGGATGTCGCATTCCGACTCGAGCACGGCGGCGCCGGTCGAAAGCGCGTTGGCCTCGTGATAGCCGGCAAGCCCGCCGTGGCGCACCAGCCACTCGCGCACCCGCTCGACGTTCAGCCCCGCCGGGTCGTAAAGCGCCCCGTCGCGTTCGACGATGCCCACGATCAGCGCGCCGTCTTCCTCGGACAGGAACTTTGCCGCGTGGTAGCCCACGTTGCCAAGCCCCTGCACCACCACGCGCTTGCCGTCCAGCTTGCCCGAAAGGCCCGCCTTGGCCACGTCTTCGGGGTGGCGGAAGAATTCGCGCAGCGCGTATTGCACGCCCCGGCCCGTCGCCTCGGTCCGCCCCTGGATGCCGCCGGCGTTGATCGGCTTGCCGGTGACGCAGGCGCGCGCGTTGATGTCGGTGGTGTTCATCCGCGCGTATTGATCCGAGATCCACGCCATTTCCCGCTCGCCCGTGCCCATGTCGGGCGCGGGCACGTTCTGGCTGGGGTGGATCAGGTCGCGCTTGATCAGCTCATAGGCAAAGCGCCGGGTGATCTGTTCCAGCTCGTGTTCGTCGTACTGACGCGGATCGATGCGCAGCCCACCCTTCGAGCCGCCAAAAGGCGCTTCGACCAATGCGCATTTATAGGTCATCAGCGCCGCCAGCGCCTCGACTTCATCCTGATCGACCGACATGGCGTAGCGGATGCCGCCCTTGACCGGTTCCATATGTTCGGAATGGACCGCACGATAGCCGGTGAAAGTCTGCATCTGCCCGCGCAGCCGCACCCCGAACCGCACCGTGTAGACCCCGTTGCAGACCCGTATCTTTTCCTCAAGCCCGGGCGGCAGATCCATCAGCGAGGCGGCACGGTTGAACATCAGATCGACGCTTTCGCGAAACGTCGGCTCGTTGGATGGCGCGGCACACATTGTCGGTTTCCTCCGGTCATTGCGTTCGGCGGGCCGGGCTGCGCCGGCACCGCCCCGCCACCGTCGCAGGGAATGGTTTCAGATTCCAGAAGCCGTTCGGAAAACCGCTTTTGGACAAAATCGCACCCATATCTGAAGGTTTTGGTAACCCGCGCGGCCCTTACTGTCCGAATGCGCGAAACAGACGGCGCAGGACTGCGACAATGTTTCCATAAAATGCAGCAATATCAAAAAGTTCGGATCAAACTTGCCCTATTTTGGCCATGAACCGCGCTCATAAGCCTTGCATCAAGGATACCACGCGGGGGCGTGTCCGGGTCCGCGCCCGGGGGAAGGAAACGGGATGAAAAATATTCGTTCTTCTTGCGAAGCAGCCCAGCCGACCCGGTCCGGGGGCGCCATCCCCGCCGCCAGCGCGCGGCTGCGCGGTTTCGCGCGCGCCGATGACGGCAGCATGACCTACATGGCCGTGTTCCTGTCGATCCTCATGCTGATCTTCGGGGGCATCGGCATCGATCTGATGTATGCCGAATTGCAGCGCAACAAGATCCAGAACACGCTGGACCGCGCGGTGCTGGCCGCCGCCGATCTTGACAACACGCTGGATGCGACCGCCGTGGTGCAGGATTACATGGAAAAGATGGGCGTGGGCGACACGTTGCTGCGCATCGACGCCCAAAGCGATCTGACATCCAAGACCGTGCTGGGCGAAGCCTACAAATCCATGCCGTCGAACTTCGCCGAGATCATCACCCCCATCAAGGCGCTGCAGGCCTACGGGCTGGCCAAGGCCGAAGAACGGTACAACAAGGTGGAAATCTCGCTGGTGCTCGACGTGTCGGGGTCGATGGACGACGACGACAAGATGTCGTCGATGCAGGACGCGGCGGCCGCCTTCGTGGACACGGTGCTTGCCGAGGGCGCGCTTGATTACACGTCGGTCAACCTCGTGCCCTATTCGGAACATGTGAACGCGGGGCCGGAAATCCTCAGCTACATGAATGTCGACTGGAAACACGGCTATTCGCACTGCCTTGAAATGCCGAACAGTTTCTTCGACGACGCCGCGCTGAACATGACCTATCGCTATGATCAGATGCAGCATTTCCAGTGGAACTTTGACGGGCGCAACAACCGGCTGACCGACACCATCTGCCCGCGCTACAGCTATGAGCGCATCCGCCCCTGGAGCAACGATGCTGACGATCTGAAATCCCGGATCTACCAGCTTGAACCCCGGGCCGGCACGTCGATCTTCATGGGCATGAAATGGGGCACCGCGCTGCTTGATCCGTCCACGCAGGGCATCGCCAGCGGCATGGTCGCCGATGCCAATGTCGCGCCCAACTTCGACGGGCGCCCCGCCGAATACAACGACGGCGAGACGGTCAAGACCATCGTGCTGATGACCGACGGGCAGCACGACCGATCCTACCGGATCCAGGACTGGGCGTATAATTCCGATGCCGAATACGCGCATTGGGAACGCTACAACCTGTGGTATTACCTGAACAAATCGGTCCGCTCGTCCAGTTGGAGCAGCTTTTACACCCAGAAATACGACGCCACCACGGGCGACACGCTGCTTGGCAACATCTGCGATGCCGCCAAGCGTCAGGGCATCGTGATCTGGGCCGTCGGCTTCGAGGTGCAGGACCACGGCGCGGAGGTCATGAAGGACTGCGCCTCGTCCTCCTCGCATTTCTATCGCGTCGACCGGGCCGAGATCCTCGCGACCTTCAAGACAATCGCCGGGTCCATCAACCAGCTGAAGCTTGTGCAATGAAACATGTCGTCCTGACCGCCCTTCGCCGCTTTCGCGACAATCAGGAGGGCACCGCCACCATCTCGGTCGCGCTTTGGGCGCCCTTCCTGGTCAGCATCGCGCTGTCCACCGTGGAAATGGGCGCGCTAACCATCCGCCAGGTTTCGCTGGAACGCGCGCTGGATGAAACCATCCGCGCGGTCAGGCTGGAAACCGGCAAGGCCTGGACCCACGCCGGGATGAAGGATGACATCTGCGCCCGCGCCTCGGTGCTGACCAACTGCGACTACCTGCTTCACCTTGAAATGCTCAGCGTCGACATGCGCGATTACGTCGCCCCCGATGAACGGGCGGAATGCACCGACACGGTGAAGCTGCTGACCTCGGAAACCGGCGGGGGGATCGAAATTCCGCTGGTTGACCGCCTGACCGCGCCGCGCAATTTCGAAAACGGGCAGGCCCACCAGACGATGATCCTGCGCGCCTGCTACAAGTACAAGCCGATCAGCCCGCTGTCCTATTTCGGCGGCGCCATCCCCAAGGACGACGCCGGCTACACCGCCGTGGTGTCGACCGGCCTGTTCGTCCACGAACCGCAGTGAGGTCAGCGTGATGCCCGCCACCCCCCCGAATTCCGCGCGCCCCGCCCCTGCCCGCAGGCCTTCCCTGCTGCGTCGCTTTGCCAGGGACACCGAAGGTTACGTGACCCTGGAAGTGGTCATCATGCTGCCGGTCCTGCTGGCCCTGTTCGCCGCCGCCTGGATCTATTTCGACATCTTCCGCCAGCAGGCCATCGGGCAGAAGGCGAACTTTGCCATCGGCGACATGATCTCGCGTGAGACCGAAGGGCTGGACGACGACTATATCGACGCCGCCTTCCAGCTTCTGGCGCTGCTGACCAAGACCGAAACCGATGGCAACCCCGACACGGGGATTCAGGATATCTCGATGCGGATCACCGTGGTGGAATACGTGTCGACCGGAACCGACACCGGCTACAACACGGTGAAATGGTCGCGCGCGCGCGGCGACATGACCGCGATGAGCGAAAGCGAGTTGAACGACAGGTACCTGAACAACATCCCCCTGCTGCAGGACGCGGACGAGGTGATCCTGGTCGAGACCCGCGAACACTGGTACCCCGCGCTGCGCATCACCGGCGTGCGCGACAGCGTCCCGGGCCTGGGCGAGACGGACCTTTACACCTACAGCTTCACCAGCCCGCGCTACACCAGCCAGGTCGTCTGGGATGGCGCCGACCTTGTGACCACGGTTGCGTCGGACACCAACTGTTCCACCTGCACCAACGCCGACGGGACCTCGAACAACGAAGGTTCGTCCAGCTACCCCGACCGCGACTGGCGCTACAACTAAGCGACGGCGCCGGTCAGCCGGCCGCGCGCTGCGCCACCAGGATCGCAAGCGCATCGGCCAGCGGCTTGGTGTCGCGCCCGGCGGTCACTCCGCCCACCGCGACGCGCCGCCCCATGCGCCACCACAGCCCCGGATGCCACGCGCGCGGCCCCGATGTCCTCAGCCGGATCAGGAAGCCGTTCGACGGCTTCATGGCGAACATCGACCGGTCGACCTTTTCGATGTCGTCGATGCGGGCCAGCACGGTGCCGGTGCTGTCGCGCAGTTCGTTCGTGGTCAGGATCAGCTGGCGCGCGGTGTCGCGCCACATGCGGCTGGCCATCCACAGCGCCGCCGCCCCCAGCACCGCCAGGAACGCCTGCCAGCCAAGCCCCGCCGCCGGCTGCGTCGCCGCCATCCACAGCAGCAGCCCGCCCAGCAGCGTCAGCATGCCGACCCCGGTGGCGCGCCGGGCGCCGGTCGCGCCCACCGTCGCGATGATCTCTTCGCTCATTGTCCTGCCCTCTCGCGGCGCCTAGTCGCGGCGCGGATCGCGGGGATAGACCCCCAGGATTTCCAGCCGCTCGGTGAAATAGTCCAGTTCTTCCAGCGCGCGGGCCACTGCCGGGTCATCCGGGTGACCTTCGATGTCGGCATAGAATTGCGAAGCCTCGAACGAGCCGCCCACCATGTAGCTTTCCAGCTTGGTCATGTTGACCCCGTTGGTGGCAAACCCGCCCATCGCCTTGTACAGCGCCGCCGGGATGTTGCGCACCTGAAAGATGAACGTGGTCATCATCCCGTGGGTGCCGCGCCGCGTCAGGTCCGGTTCCGGCGCCATGATGACAAAGCGCGTGGTGTTGTGGGCATGATCCTCGATGTGGCGGGCAAGGATGTCCAGCCCGTAGGTTTCCGCCGCCAGATCCGATGCCAGCACGCCCATGTTGCGCGCCCCGCTGCGCGCCAGTTCGGCGGCCGCCCCGGCGCTGTCCGCATAGGCTTCGCCGTGAATGCCGTATTTTTCAAGGAAACTTGCCGCCTGCGGCAGCAGCACCAGATGCGCGCGCACCTTTTCCAGCGCTTCCAGCGGCACGCCCGGCAGCGCCATCAGGCTGATATGCACCCGCACGAAAGCCTCGTCGACGATGCGCAGGCCGCTTTCGGGCAGCAGGCGGTGGATGTCGGCGACCCGGCCATAGGTGGTGTTTTCCACCGGCAGCATCGCCAGCGCCGCCTCGCCCGAGCGCACCGCGTCGATGACATCCTCGAAGGTGGCGCAGGGCAGCGCTTCCATGTCGGGGCGCGCGTTGCGGCAGGCCTCGTGCGAATAGGCGCCAAGCTCTCCCTGAAAGGCGATGCGATTGCTCATCTGCTGATCCGTCCGGTCGTTCACGATTTCCACACGCAACGGCGATATTGCGCATTTGGTCGCGGCTCATATACCTTGCCAGAAGCCAAGGGAAGCCGTAGACCACGGCGAGGAGAATTAGGGACACGCTATCATGCTCGACACGATGACGATTACCAAGGCAGTTGGCGGCGCATGCGGCGCCCTTCTGGTCTATCTGCTGGGCGGCTGGGTCGCAGAGACCCTGTACACCCCCGGCGGCGGACACGGGGAAGAACACGCCGCTGCCTATGTCATCGACACCGGCAGCGAAGGTGAGACCGAATAAGAGGAAACCGTCGATTTCGCCACGCTGATGGGCGCCGCCGACGCGGGCAAGGGCGAAAAGGTGTTCGGCAAGTGCCGCGCCTGCCACAAGATCGACGGCACCGACGCCACCGGCCCGCATCTGAACGGCGTCGTGGGGCGCGAAATCGGCGCGGTGGCCGGATTCGGCTATTCCGGCGCGCTGGAACAGGTGGGCGATGTGTGGTCCCCCGAGAACCTCTTTGCCTTCCTGGAAAACCCCAAGGGCGAAGCGCCCGGCACCACCATGAGCTTCGCCGGCCTGAAAAAGCCCGAAGACCGGGTGAACCTGATCGCCTATCTCGACGGCCTCGACGGCTGAGCGCAGGCAAAAGACGCCCGGGCCGGCCGCGGATTTCCGCGGCCGTTTCGATTCCGGTGCACCGCTGCCCCCGCCAGCGCGGCGGAGCGAATATCGGGGCGATCACGCAAACTCTAGCAATGATCGCTTGAACAAGGCCGCCACGCTCTCATAGCTTAGCAAGCACGATCCGGCGCACGCACGGGGGCCGCAGCGCAAAAGCGCAGATTGGGGGGGTGACATGAGCGAGGCAGCGCGCGCCGCAACCGTACGACACGCCCGTTTCCTTGGATCGTCGATCCTGGCGCTTGGCCTGGCCCTTGCGGCCCCGGTTTTCGCGCAGCAGGGCGACATCGTCACCGCCCACGGGGTGTCGTCGTTCGGCGAGCTGAAATACCCCGAAGGCTTCGATCATTTCGATTACGTCAACCCGGACGCGCCCAAGGGCGGCGAGATGTCGACCTGGGCCTTCGGCACCTTCGACAGCCTCACGCCGTTCATCCTCAAGGGCAACGCCGCCGCGCTGTCGTCGGTGTTCTACGACAGCCTGCTGACCGGCACACTGGACGAGCCCGACAGCATGTACGGCCTGCTTGCCAGCAGCGTCGAATACCCCGAAAGCCGCGAGTGGATCATCTTTCACATGCGCCCCGAGGCGCGGTTTCGCGACGGAGCGCCCGTGACGGCGCAAGACGTGGTATTTTCCTTCAACACGCTGGTGGAAAACGGGCTTCCGGCCTACCGGGTGCAGTTCAAGGACATCACCGGCGCCGAAGCGCTGGACGATCACACCGTCAAGTTCACCTTCAACCCCGACGGCCCGCTGCGCGAATTGCTGATGACCGCCGGCGGCCTGCCGGTGTTTTCCAAGGCCTATTACGCCGACCGCGACTTCGCCGAATCCTCGCTTGAACCGCCGATGGGGTCGGGCCAGTACGAATTGCTGTCGGTCGATCCGGGCCGGTCGGTCGCCTACAAGCGGCGCGACGATTACTGGGGCAAGGACCTGCCGGTGAACATCGGGCAGAACAATTTCGACGTTCTAAGGGTGGAATACTTCGCCGATTACACCACGGCCTTCGAGGCGTTCAAGGGCGGCGCCTACACCTACCGCGAGGAATTCCAGTCCAAGATCTGGGCGACGGGCTATGACTTTCCCGCAACGCAGGACGGCACGATCAAGGTCGAAACCCTGCCCGACGGGCGCCCCGCCGGCACGCAGGGGTTCTTTTTCAACCTGCGCCGCGACAAGTTCGCCGACCCGCGCGTGCGCGAGGCGATCGGCATGGCGTTCAACTTCGAATGGTCCAACGAAAGCCTGTTCTACGGGCTTTACGAACGCACCGACAGCTTCTGGGAAAACTCTCCGACGTTGCAGGCCAGCGGCATGCCGTCCGAGGCAGAGCTTGCGCTGCTGGAACCGATCCGCGACCTCATCCCCGAAAGCGTGTTCACCGACGAAGCCTATGTTCCCCCCGCCGCCAGCCCCGACGACCTTGCCGACCGCCGCACGCTGCGCCGCGCCGGCAGGCTGCTGGAAGACGCCGGCTGGATCGTCGGCGATGACGGCTATCGCTACAAGGACGGGCAGCGCCTGACCATCGAGGTGCTCAATGACAGCCCCTCGTTCGACCGGATCGTGAACCCCTATATCGACAACCTCAAGCGGCTGGGGATCGAGGCATCGGCCAACCGCGTCGACGCCGCCGAGGCGCAGGAACGCGAGAAGAATTTCGATTACGACATCGTCACCCAGCGCTTCGCCATGAGCCAGACGCCGGGCGATGAGCTGCGGTCGGTCTTTGGCTCCGAAACCGCCGACGTGCCCGGTTCTGCCAATATCGCCGGGCTGGAAAACGAAGGCGTCGACCGGTTGATCCGCGCCATAGCCAACGCCCAAAGCCGCGAGGAAATGACCATCGCCGTGCATGCGCTTGACCGGGTGCTTCGGGCGCTGCACATCTGGGTGCCGCAATGGTACAAGGGCGTGCACAGCGTCGCCTACCTGAACGTCTATGACCGCCCGTCCGAAACGCCCCCTCCGCAGGGGTTGGGCAACATGTCGATCTGGTGGTGGGACGCGGCCAAGGCCGATGCGCTGCGCGCCGAAGGAAAGCTGTAACCCCTTATGGGCGCCTATATTCTCAGACGGCTTCTGCTCATCATCCCGACGCTGCTCGGGATCATGATCATCAACTTCACGCTGGTGCAATTCGTGCCGGGCGGGCCGATCGAACAGATCATCGCGCAGGTCGAAGGCCAGGGCAACGTGTTCGAAGGCTTTGCCGGCGGCGGCGGCGAGGTCGCGTCGGGCGGGTCCGAGGACTACGCCGGCGCGCGCGGGTTGCCGCCCGATTTCATCGAGGAACTGGAACGCGAATTCGGTTTCGACAAGCCGCCCGTGGAACGGTTCTTTTCGATGCTGTGGAACTACATGCGGCTGGATTTCGGCGACAGCTATTTCCGCTCCATCAGCGTGATCGATCTGGTGATGGAAAAGATGCCGGTGTCGATCTCGCTTGGCCTGTGGTCCACGGTGATCGCCTATATCGTGTCGATCCCGCTGGGCATCCGCAAGGCGGTGCGCGACGGGACGGCGTTCGACACATGGACATCCGGCGCGATCATCGTGGCCTATGCGATCCCCGGCTTTCTGTTCGCGATCCTGCTGCTGGTGCTGTTCGCGGGCGGATCCTACTGGCAGATCTTCCCGATCCGCGGCCTGACCTCGGACAACTGGGCAAGCCTCAGCTGGCCCGCGAAGATCGCCGATTACTTCTGGCACATCGCGCTGCCGGTGCTGGCCTCGACCATTTCGGCCTTTGCCACGCTGACGCTGTTGACCAAGAACAGCTT
>CAXICP010000070.1:0-10812 GCA_964022595.1 uncultured Salipiger sp. | reverse complement strand
CACCTGGTGGGGCGGTGTTCCGACCGGCAGGATCAGCCGCACCGACGTGCCCCGCCCGGGCGCGGAATAGATCGCCATATGCCCGCCCGAGGTGTCGGCAAAGCCGTAGACCATCGCCAGCCCAAGCCCGGTGCCAGCGCCTTCGGGCTTGGTGGTGAAGAACGGATCGGTGGCGCGCTTGCGCACCTCGTCCGACATGCCCGGCCCGTCGTCCGAGACCGAAAATTCCACCCGCCCCGGCGGGCCGTCGCCCTGCGCATCGGGGTGGTCCTGCAACTCGCGTACGGCGAGCGTGATGCGCGTTCCGGTGCCCGAAGACAGGATCGCGTCGCGGCTGTTGATCACCAGGTTCAGCAGCGCGTTTTCAAGCTGTGGCAGGTCGCAATGGACGTACAGCCCGGCGGGGGGCGGGGGGAATTCCAGGGCGATCCGCTCTTCGATGGCGGGCACGGCCAGTTCGCGGAACTCGGCCAGCACATCGGTCACAAGATGGGCGCTGGGCGAACCTGACCTGCGCCGGGCAAAGGCCAGAAGCCGCCCCGTCAGGTCCGCTCCGCGCCGCACCGACTGGGTGGCGGTGCCCAGCAGGCGGCGGCCCGTTTCATCCGTATGGGGCAGCGCCAGCTGCGCGGCGTAGTCGATCGTGGCCAGGATATTGTTGAAATCATGCGCAACGCCCCCGGTCAGCTGGCCAAGCGCATCAAGCCGGCCGGACCGTTCCGCCTGTTGGCGGGCGCGTTCCTGTTCGGTCACGTCATCCATCACCACGACCGAGGCGATGCCGTCGGCGCGCCCGCCGGGCAGGGGGGCCCGCGACAGGGTGACGAAGCGCGCGCCGCTGTCCGCGCCGCGCTGAAAGGCCAGTATGTCGCTTGGCCGGGCCGGTTCGGCAAGGGGCGCATCCAGCGGCCCCCGCCCGGGCGGCAGCGGCGCCAGCGTGGCGGGATCGACAAAGCGGGCCTCGGTGGGCCAATCCTGCGGACCGGCGCCGCCGGCCAGCCCCAGCAGATCCCGCGCGCCGGCGTTGGCAAAGGCGATGCGCCGGTCCGGGGTCAGCCCGAAGATGGCACTGCGCGCCGTATCCAGCACCGCCGTCAGCCGGTCGTTCGCCGCCTGCAGATCGGCGGTGATGCCCTCGGCCCGGCGGCGGGCCCGGCGCGACTGCCACAGGAAACTGCTCGTGACCGCGATGATCGCCGCCGCCGCCGCCAGCGCCAGCGCGATCCGCCGCGCCGGGGTCCAGAACGGGGGCGTGGAAAACCAGCGGGCGTTCAGTTCCTGATACGCGTCCGAGCTGAGATAGGCGGGAATGATCGCATCCAGCCGCTCGCGCACGGCGCCAAGCCCGGCGCGCAGCGGAATGGCCCGTTCGGTGTCAAGGAACGGCGCCGGCGCCTCGTCCACCCGGTTTTCGGCGCCCTGCGTGCCCAGCAGACGGCGCATGGCGGACGACGCGTAAAGGATCGCGTCGACCTCGCCCGCCAGCAGCCCTGTCAGCAGCGCCTCGGCGGAATCATAGGCGACAAGATCCAGCCCGCCATGGGCCTCGGCCGTCTGGCGCGCGATGTTGAAATCGGCCACGCCGACGCGCCGACCGACCAGCGTGTCCAGCGCGCCAAGCCCCTCTGCCTCGCCTTTGCGGGCAAAGGCGGAATAGGGGGATTGCTGCAGTGGGATGGTGAATGTCATGCGCGCGCGCCGCGCGGCGTTCACGCTGATGGGCGTCATGATGTCGTAATCGCCAAGGTTGGGCCCCAGCAGCCATTCGTCGTTGCTGACCTGCCGGAATTGCAGGTCAAGCCGCGCCATCCGGGCAAGGTCGCGCAGCGCCTCGACGCCGTAACCGGCCGCATTCCCGCTTTCGTCGACGAAATGATAGGGCGGAAAATCCCCCACCCCCACGACCAGCACGTCGGGCACCGGCGCGGCGCGCGTCACGTGCCAGCTGACCAGCAGGTTGTCCACCTGCCCCGAGGCGCGCAGCCGTTCGATGGCGCCGTCGATGCGGGGCAGCAGGTCGGCGCGTGCGGGTGTAACGGCGACATAATGGCCGATGGTGGCAAGGCGCGGCCCCTCGATCCGGACGCGATGGTCGATGCGGGCCTGCGACAGCGCGTCGATCGCGCCCTTGTGCAGCGCGACCACGCCATCCACCTCCCCGAAAAGCAGCGCGCCAAAGGCGGTGGCGAAGGACGGGTAGGCCACCCGCGCGCCCGCGGTTGCCAGTGCGGGCAGATCGTTGCCGGCGGTCTGCGTGATCACCGCGATGCGCTTGCCGGCCAGCACGTCGGGGCGGGTCGCGGCAGGGGCATCGGCGCGCACGAACAGGTAGACCGAGGTTTCGGCCACCCGGTCGGAATAGACCAGCCCCGGGCGCGGGGTCGAGGTCGCGCCGACCCCGGCGATCAGGTCGGCCCTGCCTTCGGTCATGGCATCGAAGATATCCTCGAACCGCGCTTCGCGTTCAAAGGTCAGGTCCAGCCCGGCCTCTTGCGCCACGATGCGGGCGAGGTCGGCGAAAAATCCGGTGGGGCCGTCATCGCTCGCGGGGTCCGCCGGCGGCTCGTACAGGCCGGGCATCGGCGCCCAGGGCACCGTCAGCTGTTGCGCCCCGGCCGAAGCGGCCAGAAGGACAACAAGGCCCGCCGCCTGCGCGGCGGCCCGAAAACATGCCGGAATCTGGGGTGTCATGCGTTCCTGCGTTGGTGGCCGCGCCTGCGTTCGCGCTCGCACCGGCGCCCCTTGTGGCACCGAAACGGCGCGCATAGTTTGCGCCGACAAAAGAGGCATGGCAAGGACCGGATGATGCGGACTTGCCCAGTTGGAGAATAGCATGACACCCGGTCCGGAGATACTTATCGTGGACGATGACCCCGCCCTGCGCGAGATCATGGGCGAGGCCTGCGCGGCCACGGGCCATCCGGCGACGACCGCTCCGGACAGGGCGACCGCGCTGGACCTTGCCGCGCGCATGGGCACGATCCGCATGGCGCTGGTGGATGTGGTGCTGGGCGGGGGCACGTCGGGCTTTGACCTGGCGGACGAGATCCGCAAGGCCCGCCCCGATATCGAAGTGCTGCTGCTGTCGGGCTATGGCAGCAAGATTTCCATGCCCGACGGGTTCGACGCGCCGATCCTGGGCAAGCCGCTGCCGCTGGAAAACCTGCGCCGCCTTCTGGACAGCCGTCTGGGAACCGCAGGCTGACCTCGCGCGCGGCGGGTCAGGGCGCCGGCGCGGCGGGCGGCAGGTCGGTGACGCGATAGGCCGGATGATCGCCGCAGGGCTGTTCCAGGTAGCCCAGTTCAAGCAGGCGCGACAGCGCCGCGCTGACAGAGGCGTGGCGCATTTCGTCCACGCGCCCCGCGCGCAGCGCGTCTTCGGTCGATACGGGGCCGACCCCGGCGGTCACCGCCGCATGAAAGGCGTAAAGCACATCCCGTTCGGTCCTGCTTAGCTGTTCAAGGCCAAGGTCCCGTTCCATCTGCCACAGGGCGACGCGCAGTTTGGCAATACCTGACAGGGCGGTCATGAGATCGGGCCCGATGGTAGAAGATGCCGCGCCAGCCTAGCCGATTTCCGTTGCGTCAGCAAGCTTCGGGCGGCGGGCCCGCCCGGTGGCGGGGCGCTTCAGCCCGCTGCGCGCGGGGCGTGCAGCACGACCGACAGCCCGGGGCTAAGCCGGTCGGCGCCGGGCTGGCCGGGGTCGACTTCGATCCGGACGGGAAGGCGCTGCGCGATCTTGGTGAAATTGCCGGTGGCGGGGCTGCTGCCCAGCACGCTGTATTCCGACGCGGTCGCGGGCGAGAATTCCGCGATATGCCCGGCAAAGCTGCGCCCCTGCAGCGCATCGACGGTAAAGCTGACCGGCTGGCCCTGGCGCAGGTGCGACAGTTCGGTTTCCTTGACGTTGGCAACCACCCAGACCTGCGGCGGGACCAGCGACATCAACGCGCTGCCGGCGGACACGTATTGCCCGGCCCTGACCCCCAGCTGCCCCAGCCGACCGTCCGAGGGCGCCACCACCACCCGGTGTTCCAGGTCGACGCGGGCAAGCGACACCGCCGCCTCGGCGCTGGCGATGCGCGCCGTCAGGGTCCGGGTGTCGACCCGCGCCGCCGACACGTTCTCGCGCGCGACGTCGATGTCGCTGCGCGCTTGCGTCAGCGCGGCCTCGGCCTGGCGCAGCGCCAGCTTTGCATCGTCGGCGTCGCTGCCCGACACCACGCCCTTGGCCTGAAGGCGGCTCAGCCGGTCCCAGTTGGTGCGCGCCCTGTCCAGCGCGGCCTCTGCCGCCTCGGCCGCGGCCTTGCGCGAGGTCAGCACCGCCTCGGCGGAATGGATCGCCTGCGCGTTGGCATCCAGCGCCGCCCGCGCGACGGCAAGCTGTGCCTCGGCCTGCGCCAGCGCCGCGCGCGCCGTGCGGTCATCAAGGCGCACCAGCACCTGGCCCCGGGTGACGGCGGCGAAATCCGACACTGGCACCTCGGTCACCTCGCCCGAGGCCTGCGCCGACAGGGTGGTGACATTGCCGCGCACATAGGCGTTCGCGGTGCGCGTCTCGTCGCCGCCAAAGGGCGGCAGCCGCCATGCCCACAGGACAAGCAGCACGCCCGCAAGCCCGATAAGCGCGATCAAAACCGTGGGGACGTGGTGTCTGAGCAGTTTCATGCCTTGGCTCCTTGTTGCGCGGCAGGGGCCTGCCGGGCGCGCAGATGGGTGATCGCGACATGCCCGCACAGAACGGCCAGCGCGCCGAGGGCAAGACAGGACATCAGCGCGAAGACGTCGTTATAGGCGGCAACTGTGGCTTCGCGCGTGACGGTGGCGGCCAGTTGGGCGCCCGCCTGCGCCTTCAGCTGGACCGCGTCGGTGGTGCCGGGCGACAGCGCCCGGGCAAGCGCGGCGATGCGGTCCGAAACCAGCCCGTCGCCCACCGCCAGGTCTTCGCGGATCCAGCCGGCGTGGGCGACGGTGCGCGCCGCGACAAAGCTGCGGAACAGCCCCGCCCCGATGGTTCCGCCCAGGATCTGGCTGGACAGGAACACGATGATGAAGCTCAGCAGGTATTGCGGCCCCTTGGACAGCGCCGTCATCAGCCCCGTCGCCATGGCCGAGGGCAGGAACAGCATCGAGGCAAAGCCGATCAGCGACTGGCTGACGATCATGTCCCGGGGCGCAATGGTGCTGCCGGCATGGGCATCCATGCCCGCGCCCGCCGCGATCAGCAGCAGCGCGCCCATGTGGATGTAGGGCACCGCGCCCAGCCGCAGGATCAGCGTCAGCGCCACGCCCCCCGCCAGCGTCGCCGCAGTGATCGCCCCGTACAGCGGGGCGGTCTGCGACTGCGCAAAGCCCAGGGCCTGGAACAGCCCCGGCGCGCCGGCGGTCTGTTCCGACAGGATGATGCGGAACACCAGCAGCGCCGCCGTCAGGTGCAGCATCGCGGGCGAGGTCAGCCAGCGCACGTCGATCAGCGGCGCGCGCCGGTGCAGTTCGATCACCAGCGCGATGGCCAGCGCGGCCAGCCCTCCTGCCATGACCCAGCCGATCCAGTCCGCCTGCAGCCACCAGTAGCTTGCCCCCATGGTGAAACAGGCGACCAGCCCGCCGAAGCTTGCGGCGATCAGCGAAAAGCTTAGCAGGTCCATCCCCTTGATGACCTTTTCCGTGGGCAGCGATGCCAGCGGCAGCTTGTAGACCAGCGCAAGGCAGACCATCGACATGCCCAGCTTCAGCGCAAGGATGCTGGTCCAGCTGCCATCCAAAAGGATGGCCGGGTTGATCGCGCGCGCCAGCGGCGTGCCCAGCGAGATGAAGGTCAGCGCCAGCGGCAGGCCCACGGTCAGCTTGCGTTCCGGGGGCAGCGGTTCAAGCATGTAAAGGAACGCCAGCGTCGACAGCGGCGCGGCGGAAACTCCCGACAAAAGCTCGACCACCAGCGCCGAGCGCAGATCGGTGGCCAGCAGCGACACCAGCGCCACCGCCACATAGATCACTATGGACCATTCGGCGAACCGGCGCAGGCCGAACTGCATGCGGATCTTGATCAGCATCAGCGGCAGCACCGCGCGCGGCGCCATGAAGGCGACCATCAGCCAGGCGGTCTGGGTCTGGGTTGCGCCGATTTCGCCGCCCAGCGTCGTCAGGTTCGCCGACAGAAAGCCCTGCCCAAGCGATTGCGACAGCGCGATGAAGGCCGAGGCCATCATGTATCCCGCCGCCAGCAGGGGCGGCTTGGGCACGAAAGGGGGGCGGGCAGGCGCGGCCATCAGTCCATCCGGTCAAGGTTGCGCTGGATGCGGCGCAGCACGTCCAGCGCCTGCTTCAGATCCTCGGGGGGGATGCCCTGATAGACTTCGCGGCGCAGATCGTCGGTGAAATGCGTGATGCGGTCGGCGCGTTCATGGGCAGCGGGGGTCAGGAACAGCCTGCGCACCCGCTTGTCGCGCGGATCGGCCCTTCGTTCGATGAGCCCCTGCTGTTCCAGGTGGTCCAGCGTGCGGTTCATCGACGGCGTGCGGATGTCTAGCCGTTCGGCAAGGTCTGCCTGGCTTTGGCCTTCGTTGCCAGCGATGCCCACCAGCGCCTGCGCCCGGGCATAGGTCATGTCATGGGCGGCGGCGCGGACATTGAACCGCTTGCGGATGCCGCGCACCAGGTGCAGCACGGCCGGAAGGAAATCACTGTGGACGGGATCTGTCATGACGGCGCTGCTTACCCTGCTAATGGTTAGCCAGGTAATTATACGCAGGCGAACGTCAAGGCAACGGGGCAGCGGATGGCCGGGGGGAACGGTTTCGTGAACCGGCCCGGGGCGCCCCGGGCCGGAAAACGGGGTCAGGCGGTCGCCGGGGTCCGGTTCAGGCCGCGCAGGATGTCATCCTTGCCAAGCTGCCCGATCAGCTGGCCGTTGTCGGTCACGCCCACGGGGCCGTCATGCCCGATCAGCACGTCGAACCCGTCCCGCATCAGGCTGTCCGCATCAAGCGTCACGGTCGGCGTGCCGGTCAGGGGCTGCATCAGGTCGCGAGGGCGCAGCACGCCCAGCGGGTTCATGTGCTGCACGAATTCGGCCACGTAGTCGTTGCGCGGATCGCGAAAGATGTCCTGGGGGGCGCCGGTCTGCACCACGCGCCCGCCTTCCATGATGGAAATGTGGTTGCCCAGCTTGAACGCCTCGTCCAGGTCGTGGCTGACGAAGACGATGGTCCGCTTGAGCCGCTGCTGCAATTCCAGCAATTCATCCTGCAGCTTGGTGCGGATCAGCGGATCAAGCGCCGAGAACGGCTCGTCCATCAGCAGGATCGGCGCTTCGGTGGCAAAGGCGCGGGCGAGGCCGACGCGCTGCTGCATGCCGCCCGAAAGCTGGCTGACCTTCAGATCGCCCCAGTCGCCCAGCCCCACAAGGTCAAGCTGCGCATCGATCCGTTCGCGCGCCTCGGGCTTCTTCATGCCCGACAGTTCCAGCCCCAGCCCGACGTTTTCACGCACCGTGCGCCAGGGCAGCAGGCCGAACTGCTGGAACACCATGGCCACGTGATGCATCCGGATGCGGCGCAGCGTGGCGGGGTCGGCGTGGGTCACATCGACCATGCTTGCACCGTCGTTCACCTGCACCGATCCGCGCACCACCGGGTTAAGCCCGTTGATCGCGCGCAGCAGCGTCGACTTGCCCGACCCGGACAGGCCCATGAGCACGAGGATCTCGCCCTCTTCGACGGACAGGTTGCAGTTGTGAACGCCCAGCACCTGGCCGGTGGCTTCCTGGATTTCGGGGCGGTGCCTGCCCTCGTCCATCATCGGCAGGGCGGATTTGGGCTTGTCCCCGAAGACGATGGAGACGTTGTCGATCTTGACGGCGGTGGTCATTTGCGGCCTCCGATGTTCAGGATGCGGTCAAGCATGATGGCCACGACCACGATGACGAAACCGGATTCGAACCCAAGCGCGGTATTGACCGAATTCAGCGCCCGCACCACCGGCACGCCCAGCCCGTCGGCCCCCACCAGCGCCGCGACGACGACCATGGACAGCGACAGCATGATGGTCTGGTTCAGCCCGGCCATGATCTGCGGAAAGGCGTAGGGAAGTTCGACCTTCCACAGCGTCTGGGACGGCGTCGCGCCAAAGGCGCGCGCCGCTTCCAGCAGACCCGAGGGGGTCGAGGCGACGCCAAGATGCGTCAGCCGGATCGGGGCGGGCAGCACGAAGATCACCGTCGCGATCAGCCCCGGCACCATGCCGATGCCGAAGAACACGATCGCCGGGATCAGGTAGACGAAGGTCGGCAGCGTCTGCATCAGGTCCAGCACCGGGCGCAGGTAGGCGTAAAGCCTGGGCCGATGCGCCGTGGCAATGCCCACCGGCACGCCCACCGCCATGCACACGACGCAGGCGGACAGCACCAGCGTAAGGCTTTCGGTGGTTTCATCCCAGTAAGCCTGATTGAGGATGAACAGGACGCCCGCCGCCACGAACAGCGGCACCTTCCAGCCCCGGTGCAACGCCCATGTCAGCCCGACGATCACCGCGATGACAACCAGTTCGGGCGGTTCCTGAAGCACGAAGAGGATGGCATCGATCAGCGCTTCCATGAGCGCCGAGAGCGCGTCCAGCACGATTTCTCCGTGGTCCCGAATCCAGTCGAAGACAGCGCTCGCCGCCTTGCCCACCGGGATCTTGTGATCAGTCAGAAAATCCAATTGTCGCTGTCCCTTTGTTCTTGCGGCCCTCTTGCGGGGCGGTTGCCGGCGCGGGGCGCCGGGCAGGAAAATCCCCGCCGGAAGGGTCCGGCGGGGGCAGGGGGGTTACAGCCCCAGTTCTTCCTTGACGGCGGCGGCCCCGTCTTCGCCGTCCACGGTGGTCACGCCCTCGACCCATGCCATGACGGCATCGGGGTTGGCCTTGATCCAGTCCAGCGTGGCGTCCTCGGGGTCGGCGCCGTCATCCAGGATCTGCCCCATGATGAGGTTTTCCATGTCCAGCGTGAAATCCATCTGCCCGAAAAGCGTGCCCAGGTTGGGGCATTCCTCGGCGAAACCGGCGCGGGTCACGGTGTGCACCACGCCTTCGCCGCCGAAGAAATCTTCGCCGCCGGGCAGGTACTTGAGGTTGAAGTTGGCGTTCATCGGGTGCGGCTCCCAGCCCAGGAACACGACGAATTCATCGTCATCCACCAGGCGGCGCGCCTGCGCCAGCATCCCTTGTTCCGAGCTTTCGACGACCTCGAAGTCTTCCAGCCCGTGCTTGTTTTCCTCGATCAGCGACACGAGGTAGGCGTTGCCCTCGTTGCCCGGCTCGATGCCGTAGATCTTGCCGTCAAGCTCGTCTTCGAACTTGGCGATGTCGCCATAGCTTTGCAGCCCGGCGTCCCAGGCGGCCTGGGTGGTGGCGAGCGTGTATTTCGTGCCCTCGAGGTTGATGTTGATCGACTCGATTTCGCCGCTGTCGAGGTAGGGGGCGATGGCGCCGTTCTGCGCCGGCATCCAGTTGCCCAGGAACACGTCGACATCGTCGCTTTCGAGGCTGGCGAAGGTCACGGGCACCGACAGCACCTTGACGTCGACATCGTAGCCAAGCGCCTCGAGCACGTGCTTGGCCGCGGCGGTGGTGGTGGTGATGTCGGTCCAGCCCACGTCGGACATGACCACGCTGTCGCAGTCTGCGAAGGCGCCCGTGGCGCTGAGCGCAAGCGCGGAAACGGTGGTTGCAAGTTTCATGGTGTCTCCCTTGTTTGACGACTACATTTTTTTGATTGACCAATCAATCAACTCACGGCTACCCCAATAATGCAACCTTTTTCTTGCACCGTTCAGGGGGCGCGCATGTCGGCACAACCATTGCGAAAGCAGCAGCTCGTCGAAGCGGCGATCGAGGAAATCGGTGCCACCGGCAGCCTCAACGTGACCGTCGGAAAGATCGCCAAGCGGGCCGGCGTGTCCGCCGCGCTGGCGTTCCATTACTTCGGCGACAAGGACACGTTGTTCCTTGCCGCGATGCGCCACGTGCTGGCCATCTACGGCGCCGAGGTGCGCGGCGCGCTGGTGGCATCGGACGGCCCGCGCGAGCGGCTGGATGCCATCATCCGCGCCAATTTCAGCCCGACCAACTTTCGCGCCGAAGTCATTGCCGCGTGGTTGAATTTCTACGTTCTGGCGCAGCGCTCGCCGCAGGCGCGGCGGCTGCTGTCGGTCCATCACCGGCGGCTGCAATCCAACCTTGTCTACAACCTGCGCCCACTTGTCCGAAACACCGCCCCCGAGATCGCGACGCGGCTGGGCGGGCTGATCGACGGCATCTACCTGCGCTTCGCCGTGAACCCCGACGACACCACCGGCAAGAGCGCCGCCGCACAGGTGCTCACCACCCTCGATCATGAACTGCGAGCCCTGACATGACGCACCCGAATATCCTTATCATCATGGTCGACCAACTCAACGGGACGTTGTTTCCGGACGGGCCCGCCGACTGGCTGCACGCGCCGAATCTGAAGCGACTCGCCGCGCGATCCGTGCGGTTTCCCAATTGTTACACCGCCAGCCCGCTGTGCGCACCCGGGCGCGCGTCGTTCATGTCGGGGCAATTGCCGTCGGTGACGGGGGTCTATGACAACGCCGCCGAATTCCCGTCGGACTTGCCGACCTACGCCCATCACCTGCGCCGCGCAGGGTATTACACCTGCCTGTCGGGCAAGATGCATTTCGTCGGCCCCGACCAGATGCACGGCTTCGAAGACCGGCTGACCACCGATATCTACCCCGCCGATTTCGGCTGGACGCCGGATTACCGCAAGCCCGGCGAACGCATCGACT
>CAXICP010000069.1:0-10910 GCA_964022595.1 uncultured Salipiger sp. | reverse complement strand
AGATGACCGCCGGGTCCTGGATCTACATCGGCGCGCAGGGCATCGTGCAGGGCACGTATGAAACCTTTGCCGAGGCCGGGCGCCAGCATTACGGCGGCGATCTGACCGGCAAATGGATCCTGACGGGGGGGCTTGGCGGCATGGGCGGCGCGCAGCCCCTGGCCGCCGTCATGGCGGGGGCCTGCTGCCTTGCGGTGGAATGCGATGAAACCCGCGCCGATTTCCGCATCCGCACCCGCTATTGCGACGCGAAGACCCATTCGCTGGATGACGCGCTGGCGCTGATCGACCAATGGACCCGCGCGGGCGAAGCGAAATCCGTCGCCCTGATCGGCAACGCGGCCGAGGTGTTTCCCGAACTGCTGGCCCGGATGCAGGCGGGCGGACCCCGCCCCGACATGGTCACCGACCAGACTTCGGCGCATGATCCGTTTCGCGGCTACCTGCCCGCCGGCTGGACCCTGGCGCAATGGCGCGACACGCAGGAAACCGACCCCGATGCCGTCAACCGCGCCGCGCGCGCGTCGATGAAAACCCATGTGGCGGCCATGGTCGGGTTTTGGAACGCGGGCGTGCCGGTTCTGGATTACGGCAACAACATCAGGCAGATGGCCAAGGAAGAAGGGCTGGAGGATGCCTTTGCCTTCCCCGGCTTCGTGCCCGCCTATATCCGCCCGCTGTTTTGCAAAGGCATCGGCCCGTTCCGCTGGGCCGCGCTGTCGGGCGACCCCGAAGACATCTACAAGACCGACCAGGCGATGAAGGACCTTTTCCCCGAAAACGCCCATCTGCACCGCTGGCTGGACATGGCGCGCGAGCGGATCGCGTTCCAGGGTCTGCCCGCGCGCATCTGCTGGATCGGGCTGGGCGATCGCCACCGCGCCGGGCTGAAATTCAACGAAATGGTCGCCTCTGGCGAGCTAAGCGCGCCCGTGGTCATCGGGCGCGATCACCTTGATTCGGGGTCCGTCGCCAGCCCCAACCGCGAAACCGAAGCCATGCGCGACGGGTCCGACGCGGTGTCGGACTGGCCGCTGCTGAACGCGCTGGTCAACACCGCCAGCGGCGCGACATGGGTGTCGATCCACCACGGCGGCGGCGTCGGCATGGGCTTTTCGCAGCACGCCGGGGTGGTGATCTGCGCCGATGGCACGCCCGAGGCGGCGAAACGGCTGGAACGGGTGCTGTGGAACGATCCGGCATCGGGCGTGTGGCGCCATGCGGATGCCGGATACCCCGAGGCAATCGCCTGCGCGCGCGCCCACAAGCTGCGCCTGCCGCGCATCCTTGGCTGACCCGCGCCCTGCGACAAATCACCCATAGGTTGCATTTTTGCCTTGCCGTTTTCCCGCCCTTCCGGTCAAATCGAAAAAAACACCACAGGCAGGACGTCGGGCAACAGCACAGCTGCGTTGGAGGGTAAGATGTCAGCCGAATGGACCAACATCCAGGTGATGGAATGCGAAGACGATGACGGCAAGGTCGTGACCGTCTTTCGCCAATCCGACGGGGACAGGCAGCGCTATGTCCTTGGCAACAGCCGCAGGGTCGCGCCCAATCCCGACGGCACCTTCACGATTCCCGAAACCGCGCGGGTGCTTAGCGTCATGGGCATCTGACGCGGGCGGCGGGTTTCGCCCCCGCTCCCTGCCCCGCCCTGTGGGTAACTGTGTGGAAAATACGGCGCCCGTTGCGCGGCGGGGCAAAAATCGCTTGCACGAATCCGGCTAACGAAGCAATAGTCTCGAAAATAACCGAGTGGTTCGACAAAAAACGCGCCCACGATAAAGCCGGAGCCTCGGCAGGGGCAACCGGCTGGGCGGCAGCGACCGGGCAAGCCCCGGGGGTTGTCGTGACGGCGGGCGCGAACGGGCGGGCGGAACAGGCAGGCGATGACGGACAGCGAACAGGATCTCGACGCGGCAATCGGACGCTATGCCGAATTGCTCGCCGCGAATCTTCAGGCACAGCGCGAGGCGCATTTCCCGCCCGACGCGCGCAAGGTGATGCGCAGCCTGACCAGCGGCGAGGCGGCCGAGCTCTTGCGCGTCGATCACACCTACCTGCGAAAGCTGCACCGCGAGGGCAAGATCCCCGAGGTCGAGATGACCGCCGGGAACCACCGGCGCTATTCGCTCGACGATCTGTGGCAGATCCGCCAGGCGCTGGAAGCCAAGGCCAAGAAGCCGGGCAGCTACATGCCCGGGCGGCGGGGCGACGATGCGCTGCAGGTGATTTCGGTCGTGAACTTCAAGGGCGGGTCGGGCAAAACCACCACCGCCGCCCACCTGGCGCAGCGCCTTGCGCTGACCGGCTACCGGGTGCTTGCGGTCGACCTTGACCCGCAGGCGTCGCTTTCGGCGCTGCACGGTATCCAGCCGGAAATCGACCTGATGGACGGCGGCACGCTTTATGACGCGGTGCGTTACGACGATCCCGTCCCCATTTCCGATGTGATCCGCAAGACCTACATGCGCGGGCTGGACCTGATCCCCGGCAACCTGGAACTGATGGAATTCGAACATGAAACCCCCGCGGCGATCAATCGCGGCGGGGCGCGGGCGTTCTTTGCCCGGGTGCGCGATGCGCTGGACGAGGTCGAACAGGATTACGACGTGGTGGTCATCGACTGCCCGCCGCAGCTGGGCTTTCTGACCATGAGCGCGCTCAGCGCGTCGACCGGCGTGCTGGTGACGGTGCATCCGCAGATGCTTGACCTGATGTCCATGTCGCAATTCCTGCGCATGACCTCGGATCTGCTGGGGGTGATCCGCGACGCGGGCGCCGACCTGCGGTTCGACTGGCTGCGTTTTCTGCCCACCCGCTACAAGGTTGGCGATGCCCCCCAGACCGAGGTGATCGCGTTCATTCGCGGGCTGTTCGGGCGGGCGGTGCTGGTCAACCAGATGGTCGAATCCACCGCCATTTCCGATGCCGGGCTGACCAAGCAGACCCTTTACGAGGCGGATCGCAAGGATTTCACCCGCACCACCTTTGACCGGGCCATCGAATCGATGAACGCGGTGAACGACGAGATCGCCGGCTTGGTCCAGACCACATGGGGGCGCAATGGCTCGTAAACCCAAACTTGGCCTGCCGCTGCAGACGCTGCGCAACGCGCCCGACGCGCAAGAAGGCCGCCTTGCCCGCGAGGCCGAGGAAAAATCCAGGCTGCGCGACGGCATTCTGGAAATCCCGGCCGAACTGATCGACACCGACGGGCGGCTGGACGACCGGCTGCAGCTGGATATCGACGATCTGCGCGCGTCGATTGCGGCGCATGGCCAGCGCGTGCCGATCCTGGTGCGCCCGGGCGACGGCGGGCGCTATCGGCTGATCTATGGCCGCCGTCGCCTTGCTGCCTGCGCCGCGCTGGGGGCGCCGGTGCGCGCCATCGTCACCGATCTGGAAGACGACGCCGCGCTGCGCGACCAGCTGCTGGAAAACCAGGCGCGCCGCGATCTAAGTTTCATCGAACGCGCGCTGGTCGCCGCCGCGCTGCTGGAAGGCGACCATCTTGACCCCGAACTGCGCTCGGGGCGCGGCGTGGCCGAAATCATGGGCCTGACCGAAGCGGCGGTGTCGCAGCTTCTGGGGGTGGTCCGCGCCGTCGGCCCGGCACTGATCGAAGGCATCGGCGCCGCCCCCGGCATCGGGCGCCCGCGCTGGGAAGAGCTGAAAAAGCTTCTGCCCTCGCCTGCCCCGCCGGCGCTTGTGGCGCATGCGGCCCAGATCCGCAGCGCAGACGGTGCGGCGGGCGATCTGTCGGACAAGGCGTTTCTTGCGGTGCTGGCCGAGGTCAAGTCCCGCCCCGAACCGCAGCCCGCGCTGCAGCTTGACGGCATTGGACAGTTGCGCACCCGGCGCAGCCGCGCCCGCAACCTGCGGCTGGATCTGCAGGCGGAAGACAAGGCATTCGCAGCATGGCTTGAGGCCCAGGCCCCTGCCCTGCTCACCGAACTTCACAGGCGCTGGCAACAAGCGCCGGAAGACCACGACCCATCGAGCAACAAACCCAAGGAGGCACGACGACAGGCGACTTAGAAAAAAGGCCCCGAGAAGCAAGCTTCACGAGACCTTTGATTGGTTTCGTCACGGGACAGGCCCGCTGAAACGCAGTTTTCGCACCTCTGACGATAGCGGCCCCGTCCTATTCCCGCAAGCGCAAAGCGATTCGCGGGCCGGGTATTCTTTGCCTTCGTGACACTGAACATGCCGTACACCCCAATTTCGCCGTTCAAGCGGCCCTGTACCCGCGCTCATCTGGAACAGGCCGCAAGCGGGGCAATGCCCCCTGCCCGCCCGGAAACCGACAAATGGGCGCTGTTCCGGGCGTTGTCCAAGGCGCAGGCCGCCTTTGGCGTCACCAGCCGCGAGCTGACCGTTTTGCAGGCGCTGCTTAGTTTTCATCCCGGCGCCACGCTTGGCGGGGCGCGGCCCATGATCGTGTTCCCGTCGAACCGGGCGATCTGCGAGCGGCTGAACGGCATGGCCTGTTCGACCATGCGCCGCCATCTTGCGCGGCTGATCGACGCCGGGCTGGTGGCCCGCCGTGACAGCCCCAATGGCAAGCGGTACCGGCGGCGCGACGATCCCGACCGCAGCGCCTTCGGCTTTGATCTGTCCCCCCTGCTGCGGCTGTCCGGCCAGATCCACCAGGCCGCCGAGGCCGCCCGCGAGGCCGAATTGCGCCACCGCGCCGCACGCGAAACCGTCAGCCTGATGCGCCGCGATCTTGCCGGGCTGGTGGCACTGTGCCGCGAAGAACTGCCCGAGCCGGGCAATTGGGACCGGTTCGACGATCTTGCCGTTCTGTCTGCCCGCAGCCTGCGCCGGAAGCTGTCCATCGACGATCTGACCGAGCTTGGCGCGGTTCTGCAGGCCGCGCTGGACGAGCTGCAGCAAGCGCTCGCCCCGCTTCATTCAGCAGAACCGAGCACCTGCGACGCCCGAAATGAGCAGCACCAACAGAAGACAGATAAAAGAAATCTGGATTCTGTAGAAAGCGCCACAATTTCCGACGAACGCACAGGGGCGTCAGAACCTGCTGGCGAAGACAGGGTATCGCTGTCGCAGGTCATCGCCTGCTGCCCCAGCCTCGGCACATTCTGGGACAGGCCGATCCACCAGTGGCATGATCTATGCGATGCGGCGGGCCATCTGCGCAGCGCCATGGGCATCGACGGGCCGTCTTGGAACGACGCGAGGGCCAGGATGGGGCCGGAATGCGCATCGCTCGCCGTGGCCGCCATGCTGGAACGCTTTGGCGAAATCCGCGCCCCTGGCGCCTATCTGCGCGCCCTCAGCAAACGCGCGAGCGAGGGCAAGTTCAGCGCATCGGGCATCATCGCGGCGGCGGCGCGGCGGCAAGTGGCGGCGGGGCCATGTGCTTAACAGCTGTTAAGCGCGGCTTGATCGCCCGACCGCCCGGTTTAACAGCTGTTAAACCCGCAGCCTTAGCCGCCGAACCCACGCAGGCCACCCGTGCTGCGCGTACCGAAGCCACCTCTGGACGCGGCAGTTGCGCGCGACATCGGCGGCTTGCCGGCAGTCACCGGCGCCTTGGCAAAGGCCTGGGGCGTCAGCTTGGCGCGGCCGGTATTGTTGGCGTAACTGGTGCCGCCGCCCGGCGTGGTGAACCGCCCGTCAGTGCCCCGGTACATGGGTTGCGCCCCGATGCCGCGCCCGCCCAGCATGTTGCCCATCAGGTAACCGGCGATCAGCGGCATGAAGATGCTGCCCGACCCGCCCCCGGCGGCCTGCGCTTCGGTGTCGCAATTGCCCGGTCCGTATTGTTCTTCGCAGACCTCAAGGCTGTCATAGCGCGGGGCGGTTTCGGTGTGCAGCGTCTGCGCCTCGTCAAAGGCGGCTTCGCAGTCCTGGCGCGAAAACAGGCTGTCGGGCCCGACCGAGGCCTGGCAGCTTTGCAGGTCGGGAAAGGCCTGCGCGTCGACGGGTTCTTCGCGGCATCCGGCAAGGGCAAAGGATGCGGCGCCGACGATGGCAAGGGCTGCGGTGCGGGAACGTTTCGTCATGAGGGGCCTCGTATGCGGTCTATGGCGGGGTCAATCCCGGATGAAATGCGGCTTGAAGCGGGAAAGATCCTGGGTGATGCGGCTGCGATCCTCGCGGATGCCGATGCCGCAACAGGTTTCGCCCGCGATCCAGGCGCCGATCACGGGGCGGAACCCGCCCATCAGCGGCAAGGGGTGATAGGCCTGCGCGATGCGCGGCTGCGCGCCGTAGGCATCATTGCTGGCGGTTTCGGTCACGGCGCCGCCTTCGACGATACTGATGGACGCCCCTTCGCGCGAAAAGATCGGCTTCAGCACATGGCCACGCGCCATGGCGTCGCGCGCGCGGTCCAGACGGGCAGACACATCCGCGCCGGGGCTTTCCAGATCCTGTTCGAAGAAGGCGGGCAGCAGGTTGGGGTGGTCTTCGAACATTTCCCACAGCACGGGCAGGATGCCCTTGTTCGACAGGATCGCCTTCCACGGCGGTTCGATCATCTGGCAGCCCGAGCTGGCCAGATGGGCGGCGTAATCGTCGCGCAGCAGGTCTTCCCACGGGTACAGCTTGAACAGGGCGCCGATCACGCGGTCTTCGTCGTCCAGAAACTGGCCGTCTTCGCTTATGCCGATCTTTTCAAGGTCGGTGTAATGCGCGCCAAGCCCGGCCTCGCGCGCGGCCCATCCCAGCGCCTCGACCGTGGCGTAATCCTCGGGAATGCCGGCCATGGCGGTCAGGTGAAGGTCGAACCCCTGCGGAAACATCTGGCCAAGGCGTTCGGCGATCGCTTCGTGGATGCCGTTGAACTGGTCGTCATCGGCGCGCAGCGTGCCAAGGGCCTGGCAATCTTCGAACCACTGCCATTGAAAGGCGGCGCTTTCGTAAAGCGAGGTCGGCGTATCCGCGTTATATTCCAACAGCTTGGCCGGGCCGTCGCCGTCGTGGGCCAGATCCATCCGCCCATAAAGTTCCGGCGCGCCGTCGCGCCAGCTTTGGGCGATGTAGTCGCGGTGTGCCTCGGGGATGGCAAGCCGATCCAGCAGTTGTTCGGACCCGATCACGCGGTCGACCGCCTGCCGGCACATGGCATGCAATTCGGTGCAGGGGTCTTCGATCTGGGTTTCGACCTCATCCAGGGTAAAGCAATAGGCCGAGCTTTCCTCCCAGTAGGGTTCGCCGTGCATGTCGGCAAAGGTGAACCCCTGCTCTTGCGCCTTGTCGCGCCAGTCCGGCCGTTCCGGCAAATCAAGTTTGCGCACCTGTCGGTTCGGCCTCCCCGGCCCATTGCCCGGGCGCAAAGGCGCCCTGTTGTCATCGGGGAACACATGGGCGATGACGCAGGGAATGTGAATGGCTGCGGGTGAAATATCCGCCGGGCAGGGGGCAGGCGTATGCGGCAGGTGATCGCGCCGGACGGGATCTGGCTGGACGGCGCGCTGGTGCCGGGCATGGAACTGGTGGTCGAAGCGGGCAGGGTGGCGCAGATCCGCCCCCGTTCCGGCGCCCCCGCGCAGGGCGCCGCGCTGGTCACGCCGCTGCTGAGCGATCTTCAGGTGAACGGCGGCGGGGGCGTGATGGTCAACGACGCGCCCACCCCGGACGGGCTGGCGCGCATCGCTGCCGCCCACCGCGCGCTGGGAACGGGCGACATCCTGCCCACGGTCATCACCGACGCGCCCGAGGTGGCCGAGGACGCCGGCGACGCGGTGCTGCGCTGCGCGGGCGACACGGGCATTCTGGGGCTGCACCTGGAAGGGCCGCACCTGTCGCCCGCCCGGCGCGGCACCCATGCCGAACGGTTCCTGCGCCCGCTTGATGCGCGCACGGTCGCGCTTGTGGATCGCCTGCGCGCGCGGGGCGTGGCGGTGATGGTCACGCTGGCGCCGGAACGGGCGGACCCGGCGTTGCTGGCGGCGCTTGTGGACAGCGGCGCGGTGGTGTCCGCCGGGCACAGCAGCGCCACCGAACAAGAGGCGCGCGCGGCCTTTGCAAGCGGCGTGTCCTGCGTGACCCATCTTTACAACGCGATGGACCAGATGGGATCGCGCAGCCCGGGCTTGCTGGGCGCGGCGATCGATTCCGACGTGGCCTGCGGGGTGATCTGCGACGGCATCCACGTGTCCTGGCCCATGCTGCGCATCGCCCTGCGCGCGCGCCCCCGGGCGGGGCGGTGCTTTGCGGTCAGCGATGCCATGGCGACGGTGGGCGGGCCGGATCATTTCACGCTTTACGGTCAGCGGATCGATGTCAGGGACGGGCGGCTGGTGAACGCCGAGGGCGCGCTTGCGGGCGCCCATGTCAGCCTGCGGCAGTGCCTTTTGAACCTGATCACCCATGTGGGGCTGCCGAGGGCCGAGGCGGTCGCCATGGCCACCGACATCCCCCGCCGCCTGCTGGGGCTGGCGCCGCGCCGGATCGCGCCGGGTATGGCGCTGGACGATCTGGTGATTGTCGGCGCGGATGAACTGAACGCCCCCTAGCTTTCGATATCGGCCTGTGTGCGGTTTTCCAGCGCCGCGTTGATCTTGGCCCCCAACAGCACGATGAAAGCCGAAATCCACAACCAAAACAACAGGATAACCGCCCCTGCGAGCGATCCAAAGGTTTCCTGGTAGCTGCCGAAATTCTCGGCGTAGAGCGAAAAGCCGAAGGACGCGGCGACCCACAGGATGCAGGCGATCAGCGCGCCGGGGGTGATCCACCGCCAATGGGCGGGCGTGCGGTCGGGGCCGAAATGATAAATCAGCCCGATGCCCGTCACGGTGAACCCCAGCAGCAGGATCCAGCGCAGCACCGACACCGTCGCCTCGATCGCGCCGCCAAGGTTCACCACCGCAAGCACCCCGGGCAGCACCAGCACCACCGCCAGCGCGATCACCAGCCCCAGGATCAGCAGCAGCGTCATCACCATCGTCACCGCCTTGAGCTTGATGAAATTGCGCGTCTCGGTGCTGCCGTAGCACACGTTCAGCCCCTGTATCAGGTTCGACACCCCCGCCGATGCGGAATAAAGCGCGATGATCAGGCCAAGGGCGGCGGCGATGCCAAGGCCTCCGTCGGTGGACCCGGCGACGCCCTGCGCCTGGCCGATGACGATCTCGGCGGCGCTTTGCGGCATCATCTGCGACACTTGCGAAATCTGCGCTGCCACGTCCCCGGGGCTTAGGAACAGCCCCGCGACGGCCATCAGCGCGGTGATGGCGGGAAACAGCGCCAGCAGGCCGAAGAACGCGATCCCGGCGGCGATCAGGCTAAGCCGGTCGCGGGAAATGCCGGCCCAGACCTCCAGCGCGGCGGCCTTGAAATCGGCGGGGCGCAGCTCGGCCGGGCGCTCGGCAAGGGTAGGGGAGGGGGACGCGGTCATCGGCAGGGCTCCTGTCATGCGGGATCAACCCCGGGGCGGGGCGGCGGGTTCCCGCCGGCGCATTCCTGCGCGAACCCCGCGATGCGCCCCAGCGTCGCCGCCCCCTGCGCGACCGCGTCCGGCCAAAGCGCGAACATGTGGAACAGCCCCGGCGTGACATGCAGGCGCATGTCCACGCCCTGCAGCGCCGCCGCGCTGGCCAGCAGCAGCCCGTCGTCCAGCAGCATCTCGGCGCCGGCAAGTTCCATGTGCAGCGCCGGCAAGCCCGAAAGATCCGCCAGCAGGGGCGACACGTCCGGATCGTCCGGCGCCATTCCCGGCATCGCGATCCGCCCCAGCCAGGCGTCGGTGGCATCGTCGTTCATCGCGTCCCCGGTGCGCCCCCGCGTGGTGCTGCGCCCGGTCCGGTCGGTGTTGGGCGAAATCAGCGCGAGCCCCCGGCAGGGACGCCGGCGCGCAAGGGCAAGCGCCAGGTGCCCGCCGGCGCTGTCCCCGCCCACGCAGACCGGCCCCAGCGCATCGCACACCGCCAGCGCATCGTCCAGCATGGCGGGCCAGGGGTGTTCGGGCGCGCGGCGATAATCGGGCAGGATCACCCGCACCCCCGCCGCCGCGATGCTGGATGCCAGTGCCAGGTGGGTGCGCGCCGATCCGAAGACATAGCCGCCCCCGTGCAGCCACATCAGCACCGGCCCGCTGCCCACGGCAAGGCAGGGGATGCCGCCCGGGGAAATGGCCTCGGCCTCGGGCTGGGGGCCGGCAAGGCGGGCGAACCCCGCGCGGCGCGCGGCGACGTCGCCGCCCACGGGCACGTCGGCGATATGGGCGCGAAGGGCGGCTTCGGTGCGGGGGCGGTGGGTCATGGGGGCTCCTGGCGGGGGGTTACCCGGCCCAACGCGCGACGGGCCCGGATCGGTGATCACGCCACCGCGAGCATCATCTTTATCCGCCCCCCGCCGGAACATCCGCGCCCCGCCGCCCGTTGGCGCTGCGACCCCGCAACGGCGGGCCATCCGATTTCATCCCGATTTGACCATAAGGACATCACCATGGACCTGGAAATTTCAAAGCGCCTGGCGGTTGTCACCGGCGCCGCCGGCGGCATTGCCATGGCCACCGCCAAGGTGCTTGCGGACGAGGGCGCGTTGCTGTTCCTGACCGACGTCGACGCCGAAGACCTTGCAGCCGCAAGCCGGGGCCTGGGGGACGCGGTCATCGGGTCCTGCACCGCCGATCTGACCTGCGAAGGCGATGTGGCGGCGCTGGCCCGGCAGGTGGCCGACAAGGGCGGCGCCGACATCCTGGTACACATGGCCGGCATCACCGGCGCCAAGGGCGACCCGCTGGACATGACCGATGACGACTGGTTCGCCTGTTGGAACACCAATTTCATGTCCGGCGTGCGCATGTCCCGCGCGCTGATGCCGCACATGGTGCAGCAGGGCTGGGGCCGGGTGGTGTTCACCGTGTCGGAAAACGCGGTGCAGCCCTATCCCGACGAAGCGGTCTACAACGCGTCCAAGGCGGCGCTGCT
>CAXICP010000068.1:0-11045 GCA_964022595.1 uncultured Salipiger sp. | reverse complement strand
TTTTGGTGACACTTCTGCTTTGCAAGACCGGTGACATTTCAACTTGGTTGCAACACCGCGCCTTATTCTGCCGCGCGGCGCAGGCTGGCGACCAGGTGGTGGAATTTCTCGCCCTGCACGGCGACATGGCTGCGCAGCGTGGCGGCGGCGCGCGCCGTGTCGCCCGCTTCCAGCGCATCGACGATCGATTCATGTTCGGCCATCGACTGGGCCATGCGTCCGCGCAGGCGCAGCTGAAGCCGGCGGAACGGTTGCAGCCGGCGGTGCAGGCGCCTGCTTTCCTGTTCCAGGAACCCGTTGCCCGACTGGCCGTAGATGATGCCGTGGAAACATTCGTTTTCCCGGTAATAGGCATCGGTGTCGCGCGCCTCGACCGCCTGCCTGCAGCGGATGTTGGCGGCGCGCAGATCGTCCAGCGCCGCGTCCGAGATACGGGCGGCGGCAAGCTCTCCGCACAGGGATTCAAGCGCGGCCATCACTTCGAACATCTCGATCAGTTCGACCGGGCCGGGATGGCGCACGAACACCCCCCGGCGCGGGATCTGTTCCACCAGCCCCGACAGCGTAAGCCGCTGGAACGCCTCGCGCAGCGGCGTGCGCGAGACCGCGAACCGGTCCGCAAGCTGCGCCTCGTCCAGCCGGTCGCCATCGCTGAAGGACCCGTCCAGGATCAGGCTTTCCAGCTCGTCGGCGATGATGTCCGAACGCTTGCGTTCCATGAATCCTCCGTTGGGCACCTTGGGTGTCGCCCACAAGATCGCAGTTCTTGTATACGAAAAGCTTGACTGAGAAAACAATGATTGCAAGGTTGTCGACGATCGGGGGCATCCCCGGTCAACTCTGGGAGGAGAAAACATGACATTCACCAAGACCCTCGCGGCCGCCGCCGCGACCGTCCTGCTTGGCACAACCGCCTTGCATGCAACCGAATTGCGCCTGTCGCACCAATTTTCCGAAAGCGATCTGCGCCACAAGGTCGCGCAGATGGTGGCCGACGACGTGGCCGCCGCCGATGTCGACCTGGACATCCGCATCTTTCCGACGCAATCGCTGTTCAAGGCGCGCGAACAGTACAAGCCCCTGTCGCGCGGGCAGGTCGACATGATCGTGTTCCCGCTGGCCTACGCGGGCGGGCTGCGCAACGCCTACAACCTGACCCTGATGCCGGGGCTGGTGAAGAACCACGACCACGCCGCGCGGCTGAACGATTCCGAATTCATGGACGAGATCGAGGCGATCCTGAACGAAGATGACGTGATGACGCTGGTGCACGGCTACCTTGCCGGCGGCTTTGCCGGCACCGAAGACTGCATTACCGCCCCCGAGGACGTGCAGGGCAAGCAGACCCGCGCGGCGGGCAAGGCGTTCGAACAAATGCTGGCCGGCGCGGGCGCGTCGATCGCGTCCATGTCCTCGGCCGAGATCTACAACGCGATGCAGACCGGCGTGCTGGACGCGGCGAACACCTCGTCCTCGTCCTTTGTATCCTACCGGATCTATGAACAGGTGTCGTGCTTTACCCCGGCGGGCGACTATGCGCTGTGGTTCATGTACCAGCCGATGCTGATCAACAAGTCGGTGTTCGAGGGGCTGACCGAAGCGCAGCAGCAGGCGCTGCTGGATGCCTCGGCCAAGGCCGAAGCCTATTACCTGGAAGAAGCCAAGGCGCAGGACACCAACGCGCGCGAGGTCTTTGCCAGCAACGGCGTGGAAATCGCCGACATGACGCAAGAGGAATTCGACGCCTGGCGGCAGATCGCCCGCGAAACCGCCTACAAGGCGTTCCTGGACGGCTCGCCCGACGGGCAGCGCCTGCTGGATCTCGCGCTGGCGGTGGAATGATCCGGGCGGGGCGGGCCGGTTCGGCCTGCCCCGTTCGTGTGCCCCCGCGCCCGTGCGGGGCAGGCCGCGCCCTGCCCTGCCCCGCGCTTCGCTGACACGCCCGACAAGAAAGCCCCCATAATGTCCGGTTCCATCCATGCCTCTACCTCGGCGCGCCACGGCGGCAATCCCGTGCTGCGCGTGATCGGCCTGCTCAGCCATATCTGCGGCATCGTCTCGGCGCTGCTGATCGTGGCGGCGGTGTTCATCACCTGCCAGATGATCTTTGTGCGCTTCGTGCTGAACCAGTCCACCGTCTGGCAGACCGAGGGCGTGACCTATATCGTCATCGCCGCGACCATGCTGGGGCTGCCTTATGTGCAATACCTGCGCGGCCACGTGAACGTGGACCTGCTGCCGCTGATGCTGCCCCCCCGCGCGCGCCGCCTGCTGGCGGGCGTCGTGATGCTGGTCACGCTGGGCGTGGCGGCGGGCATGCTGTGGCACGGCTATGCCTTCTGGCACGAGGCCTGGGATTGGGGCGAGACGTCGAATTCCCCGTGGAACCCCAAGCTGTGGGTTCCCTATCTTGCGCTGCCCGTGGGCTTTGGGCTGTACGCGCTGCAACTGGCGGGCGATTTCTTTGCCCTGGCCACGGGGATCGACACCCCCTTTGGCCTCGATGACGATGCCACGCTTGCCCAGACCGTCGCCCCCGCAACCGAAAGGTCGAACTGATGGACCCGCTGATCCTGGGCGCGCTGGTCGCCGTGCTGACCGTGGCCGTGCTGTTTTCCGGCGTTTCCGTCGCGGTCGGATTGCTGGTGGTCTCGGCCGGTTTCCTGATCGCCTTCGACGGAATGTCGTCGCTGTCGCTGATCCCGGAAATCTTTTTCGGCAAGCTGGACAATTTCGCGCTGCTGTCGATCCCCATGTTCATCATCATGGGCGCGGCCATCGCATCGACCCGCGCGGGCGCCGACCTTTACGAGGCGCTGGAACGCTGGCTGACCCGGGTGCCGGGCGGGCTGGTGGTGTCCAACCTTGGCGCCTGCGCGCTGTTCGCCGCGATGTCGGGGTCCAGCCCCGCCACCTGCGCGGCCATCGGCAAGATGGGCATCCCCGAGATGCGCAAGCGCGGCTATCCCGATGGCGTCGCCGCGGGGTCGATCGCGGCGGGCGGCACGCTGGGCATCCTGATCCCGCCTTCGGTCACGATGATCGTCTACGGCGTCGCCACGGAAACATCCATCGGGCGGCTGTTCCTGGCCGGAGTCATCCCCGGGCTGATGCTGGTGGGCCTGTTCATGCTGTGGTCGCTGTGGTCGACCTGGCGTTCCGGCAGCGCGGCGGTGCTGGCGGCAGGCAGCTATTCCTGGGCCGAACGGTTCGAGATCCTGCCCCGCGTCCTGCCCTTTGTCGCCATCATCCTGGGCGTGCTTTACGCCATGTACGGCGGCATCGCGACCCCGTCTGAAACCGCCGCCGTGGGCGCGCTGCTGTGCCTTGCCATCGCGGTGGTGATCTACAAGCTGTGGGACCCGCGCGCGATCTGGGCCATCCTGCGCGACAGCACCCGGGAATCGGTGATGATCCTGTTCATCATCGCCGCGGCCGGCGTGTTCAGCTACATGCTGTCGTCGCTGTTCATCACGCAGGCCATCGCCGAATGGATCGGCACGCTGGACGTGAACCGCTGGGTGCTGATGGGCACGATCAACCTGTTCCTGCTGATCGCCGGGTTCTTCCTGCCGCCCGTGGCGGTGATCCTGATGGCGGCGCCGATCCTACTGCCGATCATCACCACCGCCGGGTTCAACCCGATCTGGTTCGCCGTGGTGCTGACGATCAACATGGAAATCGGGCTGATCTCGCCCCCGGTGGGGCTGAACCTTTACGTGATCAACGGCATCGCGCCGGACATCTCGTTGCGCACGATCCTGATGGGGTCCCTGCCCTTTGTCGCCTGCATGGTGCTGGCCATCGTGCTGCTGTGCCTGTTCCCGCAGCTTGCCACCTGGCTGCCGGACCTCGTGATGGGGGTCGAGATATGACCATCCTTGCCGATCTTCTGTCCACCGTGTTCGAACGGCGCTACCGCATCGGCGCCGGCGCAAGGCCCGACAACCGCCCCATCCAGGAACTGACCGCCGATCTGATCGGCGCCTCGGGCGAGATTTCCGGCCAGACCGTCGCGCGCAGCATCCTGGAACGCTACCGGCGCATGGACGATGACGGCAAGGCGGCGTTCTTTCACCACCTCGCGCAGGACATGACCATCGCGCCCGACGCGGTGCGCGGCGCGCTTGACGCCTATGAAAGCGGCCAGACCAAGGCCAGCTACCGCGCCTTCATGGAAGCGTCAGAACCGCCGCGCCAGGAACTGATCCGGCGGCTGAACCAGGTGCCCGGCGCCACCCAGTCGCTGGTTCACATGCGCGCCGATCTGCTGCGGCTTAGCCGGGGCGACGATGCGCTGCAGGCGCTAGACCTGGATTTCAGGCACCTGTTCGCAAGCTGGTTCAACCGGGGCTTCCTTGTGCTGCGCCCGATGAACTGGGAAAGCCCCGCGCAGATCCTGGAAAAGATCATCGCCTACGAGGCGGTCCACGCCATCGACAGCTGGGACGACCTGCGCCGGCGCCTTGAACCCGAGGACAGGCGCTGCTTTGCCTTCTTCCACCCCGCCATGCCCGACGAGCCGCTGATCTTCGTCGAGGTGGCGCTGACCCGCGGCGTGCCCGGATCGATCCAGACCCTGCTGGCCGAAGAACGCGACAAGATCGCCCCGCAGGATGCGGACACGGCGGTGTTCTATTCGATTTCGAACTGCCAGGCGGGGCTGGCCAGCATCTCGTTCGGCAATTCGCTGATCAAGCAGGTGGTGGCGGACCTGGCCATCGAACTGCCGCAGCTGGACACCTTCGTCACGCTGTCGCCCATCCCGGGGTTCATGGACTGGCTCAGGGCCGAAGGCCGCGCCCATGATCCCGCCGACGCGGCGCGGATGCAGCAGCTTGCGGCGCTGTACCTGACCGCCGCGCGCCGCACCAACGGCGCCCCGCGCGATCCGGTGGCGCGCTTCCACCTTGGCAACGGGGCGCTGGTGCACAAGGTGCACGCCGGGGCCGACCTGTCGGACAAGGGCATGGCCCAGTCCGGCGGCGTCATGGTGAATTACCTTTACGACCTTGCCCGGGTTTCGCAGAACCACGAACATTTCGCGGCCTCCCACCGGATCGCGGCCTCGTCCGAGATCCGCGCGCAGGCGGCCAGCGCAGAAAAAACCATCGGATAGGAGCAGACCCCATGCCGAACCCCCTGTATGACCGCCTTTTCGGAACCCATGCCGGCAAAACCTCGCCCTTTCTGATCCTGCCCGACGGCACGGTGCTGTCGCACGCGGCGTTCCTGGGCATGGCGGCGCGGTTTTCCCATGTGATCGCGGGGCTTGGCGTCGCGCCGGGCGACCGGCTTGCCGCGCAGGTCGACAAGTCGGCGCAGGCGCTGGCGCTTTACGCCGCCTGCGTGCAGACGGGGGTCGTGTTCCTGCCGCTCAACACCGGCTATACCGTCGATGAACTGACCTATTTCATCGAAAACAGCGGCGCCGCGCTGGTGATCTGCGACCCCGCGCGCGAGGACGGGCTGCGCCCCGTGGCCGAAGGCCTGGGCGCGCAGCTGCTGACGCTGGATGCCACGGGCAGCGGCACCCTGTGCGAGGCCGCCGCCGATCGCCCGGACAGCTTCGACACCGTCGATCGCGACGGCGAAGACCTTGCGGCCTTCCTTTATACCTCGGGGACCACCGGGCGTTCCAAGGGGGCGATGCTGACGCAGAACAACCTGCTGTCCAACGCCGAAACCCTGGCCGAACACTGGCGGTTCACCAGCGACGACGTGCTGCTGCACGCGCTGCCGATCTTTCACACCCACGGGCTTTTCGTGGCGTCCAACATCATGCTGCTGTCGGGGGGCGCGATGGTGTTCATGCCCAGGCTCGACATCGACCAACTGGTGAAATGGATGCCCAGGGCAACGGCGATGATGGGGGTTCCGACCTTCTACACCCGCCTGCTGGACGATCCGCGCCTGACGCGCGACCTTGCGGGGCACATGCGGCTGTTCGTGTCCGGCTCGGCCCCGCTGCTGGCCGACACCCACGAGAAATTCGAAGCCCGCACCGGGCATCGCATCCTGGAACGCTACGGGATGACCGAAACCAACATGAACACCTCGAACCCCTATGATGGCGAGCGGCGCGCCGGCACCGTCGGCTTTCCGCTGCCGGGGGTCGAGCTGAAGATCACCGACCCCGAAACCGGCACCGAACTGCCCCGCGGCGAGGTCGGACAGATCGAGGTGCGCGGCCCCAACGTTTTCCGCGGCTACTGGAAGATGCCCGAAAAGACCGCCGAGGAACTGCGCCCCGACGGCTTCTTCATCACCGGCGATCTGGGCACGCAGGACGCGGATGGCTACGTGCGCATCGTCGGGCGCAACAAGGACCTGATCATCTCGGGCGGCTACAACATCTATCCCAAGGAAATCGAGATGGTCATCGACGATCAGCCGGGCGTGCTGGAATCGGCGGTCATCGGCATTGCGCACCCTGATTTCGGCGAAACGCCCCTGGCGCTGATCGTCCCCGAGCCGGGCCAGACCCCCGATCTTGATGCCATCGCGGCGCAGGTGCGCGGCGCGCTTGCGCGGTTCAAGCATCCCCAGCGCTACCAGCTGATCGACGCGCTGCCGCGCAACACAATGGGCAAGGTGCAAAAGAACCAGCTGCGCGACATCCACGGCGCCGCCCCGGCCGGGGCCTGATCCCGGGGGGGCGGTTTACACCGGCGCCGACATGATGCCACATGCGCCCAAAGATCCGCCCCCGCAAAGGACCCCCCGATGAGCGATGCGCCCCGCAACGACGCCGATGCCCGCCACAACGAAAAGATGAAGCGGATCAAGGCCGCGCGCGACCGCATGATGGAACGCAAGACCGAGGAAAAGGGCCTTGTCATCGTGCATACCGGCGCGGGCAAGGGCAAATCCTCGTCGGGCTTCGGCATGATCATGCGCTGCATCGGGCATGGCATGACCTGCTCGGTGGTGCAGTTCATCAAGGGCACCTGGATCACCGGCGAACGCGAGATCCTGCGCAACCGCTTTGCCGATGAATGCCGCTTTTTCGTGTCCGGCGAAGGGTTCACCTGGGAAACCCAGGACCGCGCCCGCGACATCGCCGCCGCGCAGAACGGCTGGAAGATCGCGCAGGAACAGATCCTGGACCCCGAGGTGCAGTTCGTCCTGCTGGACGAGATCAACATCGCGCTGCGCTATGACTACCTGGACATCGACGAGGTCGTCGATTTCCTGCTGACGCACAAGCCGGCGATGACCCATGTCTGCCTGACCGGCCGCAACGCCAAGCCCGAACTGATCGAAGCCGCCGACCTGGTGACCGAGATGACGCTGCTCAAGCATCCGTTCAAGGATGGGGTCAAGGCGCAGAAGGGCGTCGAATTCTGAACCGTCAGGCCCCGGCGGCCGGCGCCCGGTCAAGGCGGCGGATCACCTGGGCCAGGGCGCGCATCTCGTCGATCAGCACGCGGGTGTCGTTGCCCTCGCACAGGATCATGGCATGCGCTTCGGCATCCGAAGGGCGATCCGCCAGGATCGAGCGCAGCGTGTTCATCAACAGCCGTTCGTGACCCGTGATCCGGGCGGCGCAGCGCCCGCAATCGGGGTTCGAAAACCGGAACACGCTTTTGCGGGCACAGCGCATGGCGTGCACCGCGCGCTGCACGGCGCAGACAAGCCCCGGCGCGGCGTCCCGCCCGAACAGGCGGTCGGCATGGGGCAGCGCGCGGCTCCAGCTTTCAAGCTCGGGCATGGCGAAGCTTTGGAACTGGTAGCGCGCGATGGCAAGCGCGCAGCGCAGCGCCGGGTCCAGCGTATCCATGCCGCGCCGATCCGCGCGCGGTCCGGGGTTGGGGCAAGAGCGATCGTAAGGCATGTGGGCGGCCCTCCTGGCAAGGCATCTGCGGTCGACCCGTGGCAAGACGTGCGGGCGAAGCGATGGCTGGCGCCTGCAAATCCGGACATGGGTCAGGCTTGCTGGGCTGGGCCGGCTGGCGTGTGCGTTATTTCTGACAAGAACACACAGGTATTGCAAGCACCGTAAGACGTTGGCGTTAATCGTGCGACCACAGCGCCATCTTGCGATCCACCGTCTTGCGCGACACGCCAAGGCGGCGGGCGGCTTCTGCCCGGTTGCCCTTGCACTGTTGCAGGATGTGCATGATGTGCCGTTGCATCACCAGATCAAGGCTTTCGATCGCCTGCACCCCGGTCACGCTGCCCTGCCCCGAGAATTCATCGGGAAATTCACCCAGGATCACCGAGCGTTCGATCAGGTTCTTAAGCTCGCGCACATTGCCCGGCCAGTCATAGCGGCGCAGCTTCAGCAGCGTTTCCTCGTTCAACTCCAGCCCCGGCATGCCAAGCGAGGCCTGGAACTGCGACAGGAACAGCGCCGCAAGATCGACGATGTCTTCGGACCGGTCGCGCAGCGCGGGCATTTCAATGCGCATGACGTTGATGCGGTGGTACAGATCGGCGCGGAAGGTTCCCGCCTCGACCGCGGCGGGCAGATCGGCGTTGGTGGCAAAGACGAAACGCAGATCCAGCGGGATTTCACGTTCGGCGCCCTCGGGGCGCAGGCGCAGGTCTTCGAGCACGCGCAAAAGCGCCGCCTGAAGCGGTTCGGGCATCTGCGCGACCTCGTCCAGGAAGAGCGTGCCGCCGTCGGCCAACAGCAGCAGCCCCGGCGCGGGCCGATCGCGCCCTTCGACCGTGCCGAACAGTTCGGGCACGATGCGGTCCGGCGCGATGGCGGCGCAGTTCACCGCGACGAAGGGCTTGTCGCGCCGCGCGGACAACCGGTGCAGGTGGCGCGCGGCCAGTTCCTTGCCGGTGCCGCTGGCCCCGGTCAGCAAGACCGGCGTGGGCAGCGGCGCCAGCTTTTCCAGCATGTCGCGCACCGCGCCCATGGCCTCGGACCGGCCCAGCAGCTTGCCCGCCCCGCTGCCGCCCTCGTGCAGTTCGCGCCGCAGCAGCGTGTTGTCGCGGCGCAGCACGCGCCGATCCAGCGCGCGTGCCGCCGCGCCCAGGATCTGGTTGGCGCGGAACGGCTTGAGCACGAAATCCCCCACACCGACCCGCAACGCGGCAATCGCGGTATCAAGGTCGGCGTAGGCGGTGATAAGGATGGTTTCGGCGAACAGCCCCATGCGGCGCTGTTCCTCAAGCCATTCCAGCCCGCTGCGCCCGGGCATCACGTTGTCGACGATCACAAGGTCGAAATGGCTGTCATCCAGCTTGCGCGACGCCTCGGCCGGGGATGCGGCCTGTTCGACGCGCTTGACCCGCGGCCCAAGGATCTTGGTCAGGAAATTGCGCATTCCCGGTTCGTCATCGACCACCAGGATCGACGCGCCGCCAAGCTTTCCTCCGTAATCGTCCTTGTCGGTCATTGCCGCTTTCGTGTCAGTCGACCCTTACGTTGGGGCTGGAATACACGTCTTGCGAAGAGAACCCCAGCGATTCAAGCGTGAAGTATGCGGCGACGCCGATGATGACGATCGCGACGAAGCCGCTAAGCATGGCTTTCATGAAAAACACCCTCCTTGAAGGGACATAGTCGTTGTGCTGCGTGGCGAAAGGCCCGCGCGGGGGCCTTTCTGCCGTGACGGGGTTACTCGGCCGGATCGGTCCGGATCTTGCCCGGCTTTTCCGCCTGCAGATGTTCAAGCCACAGCGAATGGTGCTGGTGCGCCCAGTTTTCATCCACAAGACCCGAGCCCATGGCATCGTAGGCGCCTTCCATGCCCAGCGTCCCGATGTAGATATGGCCCAGGATCACCGCCATCATCAGGAAGGCGACGATCGCGTGCCACAGCTGCGCGAACTGCATTTCCTCTTGCGGCGCAAGGTTCACCGGCAGTGCGTCAAAGCCGAACCAGCCCGAAACGCCCCAGCCGTTGAGCACCTCGAACGTGTGCGAGAACAGCGGCATCTCGAAGGGGAACAGCAGCGACAGGCCCGAGACCGACACCGACACGCCCAGCACGATGACCGACCAGAAGATGATCTTCTGCCCGGCGTTGAACTTCTTGGCGGGTGGGTGCTTGCTGCCGATGATGCCGCCGGCTTGCTTGAACCAGGTCAGGTCGGTCTTGTCGGGAATGTTGTGCCAGACCCACATCACGAAGACCATCAGCAGCGAAATCATGAAGGCCCAGCTGACGTTGTTGTGGATGTATTTCGACCCGGTCAGCAGCACCGAGTTGAATTCATGCCCGAAGGCGGGGATCAGGTACTTGCGCCCGAACAGCGTGAACAGGCCGGTGAACCCAAGCAGGATGAACGAGCCCGCCAGCACCCAGTGCGCCATGCGTTCGATGAACTTGAAGCGCAGCACGCTGGTGCCGGTCTTGCCGCCGTCGATGCGGATGCGCCCGCGGATCAGGTAGAAGGCGCCAAGCACGACGATCGTGGCCAGCAGCAGCCAGCCGCCATAGGTCCGCAGCGGCCCCTCGCGGAAATCTTCCCACCAGATGCCGCCGGTCTGCACCAGCACATCGCCGGTGGGGTTCAGCGTGGTGTTGCGGATGTCGGCATCGTTGAAGCGGATCTGCCGCCAGATGTCGGAATCCGAAGACGCGCCCAGCGGGCCCATCCCCGGCGCGCTGAGCGCATCGCCGCCCAGTTCTTCGCTGCGCACCGGGTTGCGGGGTTCTTCGCCCCGCTGGCGCGCAAGAATGTCTTCCAGCGTCTGGCGCCCGGTGCTGGTCGCGGGGGCGTCATCGACGCTGGTGCCGGCGATGGGGGCGTCCGACGTGGGGTCGGTCTGCGCAGAGGCAGCCATCGGCATCGCCAGCAGCGAAACGGTAAGTAGGGCCATCAGATGGCGCAGCATGGGAAGCTCCCTGGCATGTCGTTCGGAACGGCGCTGGACCCGTCAGGGGGCACCTGCGCTGTGAATGTCGCGGCAGCGGCGAGACATCCCGCCGCTGCCCTGATGCAGCAGATAGCGCCCTGCCGCGCGGCGCAAAGGGGGCGACATGCGCCCCCCGGCCCCGGATCAGGGGGCTTTCTTCTCGTAGGCGGTGCCCCAGCCCCAGGCGCCCGAGCCAAAGCCGCGCGCGACGACGCGTTCGCGG
>CAXICP010000067.1:0-11281 GCA_964022595.1 uncultured Salipiger sp. | reverse complement strand
GCGGGCACGGTCTGCCCCGCAAGCGGGGCGGCGTTTTCGACCGCGATCAGGTTCTCGATACGGATACCATAGGCCCCCTCGCGATAGAAGCCCGGTTCGTTCGACAGGATCATCCCCGGCTGAAAGGGCACCGTGCCGGTCCGCGCGATGCGCGCCGGCCCCTCGTGAACGCTAAGATAGGCGCCGACCCCGTGCCCCGTGCCATGGCCGTAATCCAGCCCGGCTTCCCACAGGGCGGCGCGGGCCAGAACGTCGATGTCGCGCCCGGCAAGCCCGGCGGGAAACCTCAGACGGGACAGGGCGATCATGCCCTTGAGCACGCGGGTAAAGGCGGTGCGTTCCTCGTCGCCGACGGGGCCGATGGCAACGGTGCGGGTGATGTCGGTGGTGCCGTCGGCGTATTGCCCGCCGCTGTCGATCAGCAGCAATTCGCCCGCGTTCACCGTTCGGTTGGTGCGTTCGGTGACGCGGTAATGCACGATGGCGCCGTTCGGCCCGGCGCCGGAAATCGTCTCGAAGGATATGTCGCGCAGCGCGTTGGTGGCGCGGCGTTCCGCTTCCAGCTTCCTGACCACGTCGATTTCGGTCAGCGAGCCGGGGGGCTGGGCATCCAGCCAGGCCAGCAGGCGCACCATCGCGGCGCCGTCGCGCAGATGCGCCGCGCGGGCGCCCGCAAGCTCGGCCGCGTTCTTGCACGCCTTGGGCAGCAGGCAGGGATCGGGGGCTTCGACGATCTGGGTGCCCTGCAGGGCATCGGTCACCGCGACGGGGCAGGTGGCGGGGTCGATCCGCACCGGGCCTTCCAGCGTGGCAATGGCGGCAAGGAAGCCCTCGGGCGGGAGCACAGACACCCGCGGGCCAAGGTAATCACCGATCGCGTCCAGCTTTTCCGCCGCCATGAACAGTTCGACCGTCCCGTCCGCGTTCAGAAGCGCAAACCCGTGCGGCACAGGGTTGCGCGGGATGTCACTGCCACGGATGTTGAGCAGCCAGGCGATGCTGTCGGGCAGGGTGATGACGCAGCTGGCCGCGCCAAGCGCGCGCGCCAGCCGGGCGATCTTGTCTTCATGCGGCTCGCCCGCCAGCGCCACGTCCTGCACGAAGACGGGGCCCATGGGCGGCGCGGGCTGGTCCGCCCAGATCCGGTCCACGAGGTTGTCGGTAAAGCGCACCGAAACCCCCGAAAGGTCGGCGCGCAGCTTTCGCAGCTGTTCGACCGAGAAAAGCCAGGGATCGATGCCGATCGTGCCCCCATCGGGAAGCTGTTCGCTGATCCAGGCGGCAAGCCCGGTTTCAGGCCAGTCCACCGGCGTATAGACATCCGCGACCTGGCTCTTGACCTGCACGCGGTATCGCCCGTCGACAAAGACGCCGGCGGTGTCGCGAAGCGCAACGCAATAGCCGGCGGACCCGGTAAAGCCGGTCAGCCAGGCCAGCCGGTCGTCACGGGGCGCCACGTATTCGCCCTGGTGGGCATCGGCGCGCGGCACGATGAAACCGTCGACCTGCGCGCTGTCGAACAGGTCGCGCAGCGCCGCAAGCCTTTGCATGCCCTGTTCGGGTTGAGCGGTTTCGGTAAAGTGCTGAAACATCCTGCGCCTCGTTGGTCATGGTCGCGCGCCGCTTTGGCGCAAAAGGGGCGATCGCGCCGCCAGGCCGCCCTTGCGGAGCGATGCCAGCGCGCATCTACCCCGCGCGGCGCATCCCGGAAAAGCGCGCCCGCGCCCGGGGGTCGCTGTCAAACAGCGCCGCAAGCTGTTCGGTCATCGCGCCGGCCAGCTGTTCCACGTCGGTGATGGTCACCGCGCGGTCATAATAGCGGGTCACGTCATGGCCGATGCCGATGGCCAGCAGTTCGACCTGGCGGCGCCGTTCGACCATGGCGATGACGTCGCGCAGGTGCTTTTCAAGGTAGTTCGCCGGGTTCACCGACAGGGTCGAATCGTCCACCGGGGCGCCGTCGGAAATCACCATCAGGATCTTGCGCGCCTCGGGGCGACCGATCATCCGGCGATGCGCCCATTCCAGCGCCTCGCCGTCGATGTTTTCCTTGAGAAGCCCCTCTTTCATCATCAGCCCAAGGTTGTCACGCACGCGGCGCCAGGGCGCATCGGCGCGCTTGTAGATGATGTGGCGCAGATCGTTCAGCCGCCCAGGCTGCTGCTCGCGCCCCTCGTTCAGCCATTTTTCGCGCGCCGTGCCGCCCTTCCAGGCGCGGGTGGTGAAGCCCAGGATCTCGACCTTGACCGAGCAGCGTTCCAGCGTGCGCGCCAGAACGTCCGCGCAGATGGCGGCGATGGAAATGGGCCGCCCGCGCATGGACCCGGAATTGTCCAGCAGCAGGGTCACGACGGTGTCGCGGAATTCGGTATCCTTTTCGATCTTGAAGGACAGCGGCGTGGTGGGGTTGGCCACTACCCGGGCAAGGCGGCCTGCGTCCAGGATGCCTTCTTCAAGGTCGAATTCCCAGGACCGGTTCTGCTGCGCCTGCAGGCGGCGCTGCAACTTGTTGGCCAGGCGCGACACGGCGCCCTTCAGCGGGTCCAGCTGCTGGTCGAGATAGGCGCGCAGACGTTCCAGTTCCTGCGGGTCGGCCAGTTCCTCGGCGGGGATTTCCTCGTCATGGGCGCCGTCATAGACCTTGTATTCGGGGTCTGCCTCGGACACGGGCGCAGGCGCGGGCGGCTCCATCGGAGCGTCGCCCTCGGGCATTTCGGTTTCCTCGCCCATTTCCTGGTCGGCCAGATCATCGGTGGACACCTGCGCCTGGCTCGCATCCTGGGTCTGGTCCTGGGACTGCTCGGGCGAGGCTTCGGCTTCGTCCTGTTCTTCGGAATCGTCGCCGGTGCTGTCGGGCTGATCCTCTTCCGAGCCCTCGGGTTCGGCCTCGTCCTGCTGGTCTTCGTCAAGCTGGTCGGGGTCTTCGCCCAGCTGATCGCCGTAGCCAAGATCGGTGATCATGCGCCGGGCGAACCGGGCAAAGGCGGCCTGGTCGGTCAGCGTCGCCTCAAGGTCGTCAAGCGTGCCGCCGGCCTGATCCTCGATGAAGCCGCGCCACAGTTCCATCACATGCGCCGCGTCCTTGGGCAAATCGCGCCCGGTGGCCAGATGGCGGATCAGGTAGCCGGCAGCGACCGGCAGCGGCGCCTCGGCGGCCTGGTTGATCTGGCCATAGCCGCGCCGGGCGGCGTCATGGCCGATCTTGGCGTCGACGTTTCCGGCGGTGCCGGGCATGTCGCGCGCGCCGACCGCTTCGCAGCGGGCGGTTTCCATCGCCTCGTAAAGGTCGCGCGCCATGTCGCCGGGAGGCGCGTAACGCGCATGTGTGCCCGCGTCGTGATAGCGCCGGTAGAGCGCCAGCGCGTCGGCGGTGCCGCGCGCCAGCAGCACCTCGTCGCGGGTCATGCGGCGGCTGACCTGGGGCAGGCGCATGATGTCGCCCGAAACGCCCGACGGATCGACGGTGTAGTTCACCGCCAGGTCGGGATCGTCGGCCATGACTTTTGTCGCCTCGGCCAGGGCTTTCTTGAAGGGATCTGCGGGGTTGTCGTCGCGGGTTGCCATGCGCTCAGGTTTCGCGCCTTGTGCGGGGCTTGGCAAGGGGCAAAAAACGCGCCGCCCCGCGACGCGCCGCGTTCAGCGGGTCACAAGCTGGTGGCAGGTGAACAGCTGGCGCATCGCCGTGGCCTCGGCCAGGCGGGCGCGGCGGGCATCCGAGCCGAAAGCGCCGGCCTCAAGCAGTTTCTGCTGATCGCGCCGGGCGCGGATGCGCAGGGTGATGTGGCTTTCCCGGCTTGCAGTATCGCCGGGCTGGGTCAGCCGCGTCGCATCGTAAAGGGCCTTCATCCAGTCGCGCCGCAGGGCCAGCGCATCGGCAGACGGATCCTGGACCGACCCAAGGTGTTCGGCTGCGGCGTTCAGGCGCCCGAGGCAAACGGCGTAATCGGCGGAAAGCTGCTGCGGCGACGGCTCGGCCGCGCGCGAAGGCGCTGCCAGCGTCAGCGCGGCCAGAAGGCTGGCGGCGATCACGCGCGCCGGTCGGCGGGATATGAGAAAAGAACCCTTCATGCCCCAAGCTTGCGCAAAAGGGGTTCACAAACGGTAAAAGCACAGCGCCCCCAACCTTTGGCAGGGGGCGCACGATGAAATCAGGGCCGGCGGGCGTTACGCGATGCTGAGGCTCGCGGCGCTTTCGGGCAGTTCTTCGTCAAAGCAGCGCTGGTAAAATTCCGCCACGGTCTGGCGTTCAAGCTCGTCGCACTTGTTCAGGAACGACAGGCGGAAGGCGTAACCGACGTTGCGGAAGATCTCGGCGTTCTGGGCCCAGGCGATCACCGTCCGGGGTGACATCACCGTCGACAGCTCACCATTCATGAAGGCGCGGCGGGTGAAATCGGCCACGGTGACCATCTGGCGGATGGTCTTGCGGCCCTTTTCATTGTTGTAATGCGGCGCCTTGGACAGCACGATGTTCACCTCGGCGTCGATGCTGAGATAGTTCAGCGTCGCCACCAGCGACCAACGGTCCATCTGGCCCTGGTTGATCTGCTGGGTGCCGTGATACAGGCCCGTCGTGTCGCCAAGCCCCACCGTGTTCGCGGTGGCGAAGATGCGGAAATACTTGTGCGGCGTCAGCACCTGGTTCTGGTCCAGCAGCGTGAGCTTGCCGTCGGTTTCCAGCACGCGCTGGATCACGAACATCACGTCGGCGCGCCCGGCATCGTATTCGTCGAACACGATGGCGCAGGGGTTGCGCAGCGCCCAGGGCAGGATGCCTTCCTGGAACTGCGTGGTCTGCTTGCCGTCGACCAGCTTGATCGCATCCTTGCCGATCAGGTCGATCCGGCTGATGTGGCTGTCAAGGTTCACGCGCACCGACGGCCAGTTCAGGCGGGAGGCGACCTGTTCGATATGGGTCGACTTGCCGGTGCCGTGATAGCCTTGGATCATCACGCGGCGGTTGTTGCGGAACCCCGCCAGGATCGCCAGCGTGGTGTCGGGGTCGAACTTGTAGGTGCTGTCCAGCTCGGGGACCCGGTCGGTGCGGTCCGCAAAGCCGTGGACCACCATGTCGGTGTCGATGCCGAACACCTCGCGCACCGCGATCTCTTCGGTCGGTTTCGCATTGACGTCGATCTCGCTGCTCATCTCGGGCCTCTGGTCTTGATCTGCTTGTCGCCCCCGTGGTGCCCCATATCGTGCGCAAGGGCAAGAGCGCCCGCGCCTTGCATTGGGGTTTGCCCAGCCGCCGCCCGCGCGATAGGCTCGCGCCGATGAACGACCCGCAGGCAAGCCCGACGTGAGCAATCCTCTTCTCGAGATCGAAGATCTCATCTTTCGCATCGCGATGGGCGATCGCGCCGCGTTCCGAACGCTGTACGGGCGCACGTCGGCGAAACTCTTCGGTGTGTGCCTGCGTGTCTTGAACGACCGCGCCCAGGCAGAAGAGGCGTTGCAGGAGGCATATGCCAAGATCTGGACCCGCGCCGGGCAGTACCGCGCCAACGGTTATTCGCCGATGACCTGGCTTATCACGCTGGCGCGCAACACCGCCGTCGACAAGCGGCGCGCGCGCGATGCGGGTGTCGGGCGGCGCACCGCGCCGATCGATGCGGCCGAGCTGGTCGCCGATCCCGCCCCGGGCCCGGCGCAGCAGGCCGAAGCGCGCGGCGAGGCGCAGGCGCTGCAGCTGTGCCTGGGCGGACTGCCGCCCGAGCGGGCCGAAATGGTCCGGCGCGCCTATCTTGACGGCGCAACCTACGCCGAGCTTGCGGATGCCACCGGCACCAAGCTCAACACCGTTCGAACCTGGCTGCGCCGCAGCCTGATGCAACTGAGGGAGTGCCTGAGCCGATGACCGGTGCAGCGGATACGGATCTGCCGGGCGGCTGGGAAGCCGCGGCGGCGGAATACGTGCTCGGGCTGCTGTCCGGGGACGAGCTGGCGGATTTCGAACGGCGCCTTGCGCAGGATCCCGACCTGCAACAGGACGTGGCTGCCTGGCAGGAATATTTTGCCACCCTTGCCGCCCCGGTCCACGAGGTCGCGGCCCCGCCGCGGGTCCTGCGCCGGATCGAGGCGCAGCTGTTCGGGGGTGCCCGCCGCTCGCTGCTGGGGCGTGTCATGCCCTACATGCTGGGCGCGGTGACTGCCGCGGCCATCGCCTGGGCGGTGAATTTCAGCGGGCTGCTGGGGGATGATGAGCCTGACCTGTGGGCCGACCTTGAAACGCCCGCGCGCGGGCTGGTGCTGCTGGCGCATTACGCGCCGTCCAGCCAGACCTTCATGGTGCGCCGTGACGCGGGCGAATACCCCGAAGGGCGGTCGCTGGAAATCTGGATGATCCCGCAGGAAGGCGCCGCGCCGGTGTCGATCGGGCTGGTGGCCGAAGAAGGGCTGACCGAAATCCCGGTGTCCGACGCGATCGCAGAGGCGCTGCCGGGGGCGGGAATCGCCATTTCGGATGAACCCGAAGGGGGCTCGCCGACGGGGCAGGCGACCGGGCCGGTGATCTCGGTCGGGCAACTGGCCCCGCGCGAGGAATGAAACCGGCATGACGCGCGGCGGGCCGGGGCCGGTCCGCCGCGCCCCAGGGGTCAGCGGCCCCGGATGCGCGGGTCAAGCGCGTCGCGCAGCCCGTCGCCAAGGTAGTTCACGCCCAGCACCGTCAGCGAAATCGCGATCCCCGGCAGCACCACGCGTTCGGGGTAATCTTCCATCCGGGCGACCGCATCGGCCAGCATCTTGCCCCAGGTGGGGAAATCCGACGGAAAGCCCACGCCCAGGAAGGACAGCGCCGATTCCGTGATGATCGCGGTGGCCAGCCCCAGCGTCGCCGACACCATGATCGGCGACAGCACGTTGGGCAGCAGGTGCCGCCGGATGATCTTGAAGGGCCGGGTGCCGATGGACCGCGCCGCCAGCACGAATTCGCGTTCCTTCAGCGCCAGCACGTCGCCGCGCACGATCCGCGCCGTCGGCATCCAGGACGTGATGCCCACCACCGCGACGATCAGGATGAACATGCCGCCCTCGGGGCCGAAATTGGCGCGCAGCGGCTGGCGGAACAGCGTCACCGCCACCAGCAGAAGCGGCAGGATCGGCAGGCTCAGGAACAGATCGGTCAGGCGCATCAGCGGCCCGTCAAGCCGGCGGAAGAACCCCGCGATCACGCCCACGCCGGTGCCGATGACCAGCGACAGCAGCATCGCCGCCCAGCCCACCGCCATCGAGGCGCGCCCGCCCGCGATCAGCTGCGAAAGGTTGTCGCGCCCCAGCTGGTCACTGCCCAGCGGGTGGTTCCAGCCGGTGCGCGCGCTGCTGTCCCACAGCGCCGTGTAGATCGGGCGCATGTCCTTGGCGCGGATGTCCAGTTTCTGCGCGTCCAGTGTCCACAGGTAGGGGCCCAGAAGTACGCCGAAGGTGATCAGGCACAGGAAGAACGCGCCGACCATCGCGCCCTTGTGCTTGCGGAACTGGTCCCAGACATCGCGCCATTTCGACCGGGGCGGCGCCGTCGGACCGGTGTCCTGCAGCGCGCCGATGGGGGCGTCGGGGGTGGTCTGGGCAAGGATCAGGTCGTCTTGGGGGCTGTCAGTCATAGCGGATCCTCGGGTCGAGCAGGCCGTAAAGCACATCGGCGATCAGATTGAAAAGCACGATCAGGAAGGCGAAGATGAAGGTCAGCGTCATCACCATCGGCAGGTCGTTGGCGAACAGCGCCGTCAGCAGCAACTGCCCGATGCCGTTCACCTTGAACACGTTTTCGGTGATGATCGCGCCGCCGAAGATCGCCGGAACGCCAAGCGCGATCACCGTCACGACCGGGATCATCGAATTGCGCAGCACGTGCACCATCACCACCACCGATTCCGAAAGCCCCTTGGCGCGCGCCGTGCGCACGTAATCCTGCCCAAGGTTGTCCAGCATCGACGCCCGCATGTAGCGCGACAGCTGCGCCGTGGTCTGCAGCGCCAGCACCATCACCGGCATCACCATCTGGCGCAGCTGCACAAGAAAGCTGTCCCAGTCATCGACCACATGGGTGGTGTCATAGATCGACGGGAACCAGCCAAGCGAGACCGAAAACACCACGATCAGCAGCGGCCCCGTGAAAAACGGCGGGATCGAAAAGCCCACCATGGTGACGAAGGTGCCCGCCTGGTCGAACACCGAATATTGGCGATAGGCGGAATAGATGCCGATGGGCAGCGCGATCAGGATGCCCACGATATAGGAAAGCCCCACCACCCACAGGGTCTGCGGCACACGCTGCAGCACGATGTCCATCACCGGCGAGCGGGTCTGCCAGCTCAGGACGCGCAGCTCGCCGTTATAAAGCGCCGTGTCCGGCAGCCAGCCCAGCAGGAACGTCTCGCGCGTGGCCCAGTCGATCATGATCTTGGGTTCGGTCCAGAACAGCTGCACCAGCCATTTCCAGTATTGCACCAGGGGCGGCTCGCCCAGGCCCAGTGCCTCGCGCATCTTCTGCTTGACTTCGGGCGGCACCGTGAGGGGCACCTGCGCCATGGGATCGCCGGGGGCGAGTTGCAGCAGCATGAAGATGACGAAGCTGATGAAAAGCAGCGTCGGGACGGACAGAACAAGCCGTCGGACGGCGAATGTCAGCATGGGCCAGGGTCTCCGGTCTTGGGAAAGGAGCGGCGAAAGCGATTTCGCCCCATCGCCCATGTGGCGGGCGGCGGCAAGCCCTTGCGGGCGTCAATCGGCATGAAAAAAGGCATCGGCCCGCAAAAAGGGCGCGCGCCGGACAGGCGCGCGCCAGAAGGGCATTACCCGTCGATGCGGTACCAGTCGGCGGCATTCCAAAGTTCGGAATCCCACGTGTTCAGGACAACGCCGCCCAGGGTCTTGGAATGGGCCGACACGCGGCCGCGGTCGACGAGCGGAACGATGGTCATGCTGTCCTTGGTCAGCATCTCGTTCAACTTCTTGGCGATCTCGCCGCGCTTGGAAAGCTCGCCCGTGGCGGCCAGCTCGTCAAGCAGCGCGTCATATTCGGGATCGCAGAAGCGGTTGATGTTCTCGCCCTGCCATTGCGACGACGGCTTGGGCTCGTTGCCGCAGCGGTACATCTGCAGATAGCTTTGCGGATCGGTGCCATCGAAGTTGTTGGCGTACATTTCCACGTCTGCATAGAACTTCTGGAACGTGTCGGGCGAGCCGGGATCGCCGCCGAAGAACACCGAGGAATCGACGTTGCGCAGTTCGGTTTCGACGCCGATCTGGTTCCACCAATCCTTGATGAGCGCCTGGAAATCCTGGCGCACGGCATTGGTCGAGGTCTGGAACAGCAGCGACAGCTTCTCGCCGTCCTTGTCGCGCACGCCGTCGCCGTCGCTGTCGGTCCAGCCGGCTTCGTCAAGCAGGGCGCGCGCGCCGTCCAGATCCTGCGCGATGCAGTCGGTGTTGGGCGAGGCGTACATTTCGGGCGCCGGCACCAGGTTGCAGGTGGCGCGGCCGGCCTGACCGTAGCCGATTTCGACCAGCAGCTCGCGGTCGATGGCCATGGACAGCGCCTTGCGCACGTTGAAATCCGACAGGATCGGGTGCGGATGCGCGACGGTCGACCGTTCGCCTTCGGGCAATTCGGGCGAAGGGTCGGTCATGTTCATCTCGATCCGCTCGACCAGCGTGCCAAAGGCCGAAACGGGCACGCCGGTGCCGTCTTCGGACATGGCGGCCAGCACGTCGGGCGCCAGCTGAAGGTTCCAGGCGTAGTCCATCTCGCCGGTCTGAAGCACGGCGCGGGCGGCGGATTCCGCATCGCCCCCACCTTTCAGCGTCATGGTGGCAAAGGCGGGTTTGGCCGGGTCGCGGTAGTTGGGGTTGGCCGACAGCGAGATCACGTCGTTGGGCTTGAATTCATCGACCACGAAGGGGCCGGTGCCGATCGGGCTGAAATTGGCATCGGTGCAGGTGGATGCGGCGGCGCCGGTGCAGGATTCGAACTGCGCCTTTTGCAGGATGGGCGCCTGGTTGCCCATGAACGGCCCGTAGGGGTTGGGCATCGGCTTGTCGAAATGCACCACGACGGTCAGATCGTCGGGGGTTTCGATTTGGGACACGTGGTCGAACTTGGCCAGCTGCGCGCAGCCGCCTTCGGGGTCCATGCAGTAATCGGCGGTGAACTTAACGTCAGCAGAGGTGACGGGCGTGCCGTCGGACCACTTCAGCCCTTCCTTGAGCTTCCATGTGATCTGGGTAAGGTCCTCGGTCACGCCGCCGTTCTCGACAGTGGGGATTTCGACCGCGAGATAGGGCACCAGCGCGCCGGTCTCGTCATAGCGGCCCAGCGGTTCCAGCACGAGGCTTGCCGCCTCGATGTCCTTGGTGCCACCCGAAAGGTAGGGCGTCATGACCGACGGTGCCTGCCAGTAGATGACGTTGACATGGCCGTCCTCTCCGCGTTCGGCGAACGCGGCAGGGGCCAGGGCGGACGTGGCGACCGCCCCCAGCAGCAGGGTCTTGAATGTCATGGATCTCTCCTTGTTGGGCTTGCGGCCACTTGCGGGCCGCTCTTGCTTGTCTTTTCGTTGTCTTTCGGGCCGGCCACCTGCGGGCGGGCGTGCCTTGTGGACAATCGAACCAGACTGGGGGAAAATTGCAAGCACTGCCGTCGGGAAAACTTTGCCGGGGGTTTGACACTTGCCCGCGAACGCCCTTAGCTTTCGCAGCTTACACCGATGCATCCCTGCCAGAGGAACGCCCATGCTTGACGACGCCGGACCCATCGCCCGCATTGAAAAGCTGCGGGTCGAGTTCCAGACCAAGGACGGCCCCGTCGCCGGCGTCAAGGATGTCAGCTTTGATATCAACCCCGGCGAAACCGTCTGCGTGGTGGGCGAATCCGGGTCGGGCAAATCGGTGTCCTCGCTGGCGCTGATGCGGCTTATCGAATACGGCGGCGGCGAGGTGACCGGCGGGCGCATCCTGTTCGATCGCGGGCAGGACGGCGTGACAGCGCCCCGCAGGACCAGATGCGCCGGATTCGCGGCGACGAGATCGGCATGATCTTTCAAGAGCCGATGACCGCGCTGAACCCGGTCTTCACCGTGGGCCGCCAGCTGACCGAGGGGCTGCGTGTGCATCGCGGCATGACCGCCGCGCAGGCCGAGGCGCGCGCGCTGGAACTGCTGCAGCAGGTGCGCATCCCCGAACCCGAACGGCGGCTGAAACAATATCCGCACGAGCTTTCGGGCGGCATGCGCCAGCGCGTGGTGATCGCCATGGCGCTGGCCTGCAAGCCGCGCCTGCTGAT
>CAXICP010000066.1:0-11570 GCA_964022595.1 uncultured Salipiger sp. | reverse complement strand
TCGGCAACAAGCTATCCAGTGATGCGATTCTGCCACAACGGTTTTGCGCCTCCGTAATGCACTGGGGGCGGCGCACAAACGGGGTGGCCATTGACGGCTTGTCGGGCGCGCGGGTGGCCGGTATGCAGGGGCGGACAACAGGACCGGACGGGCAGGAGCTTGGGCGAATGACTTTTATGCGTGACGTTGCGAGACTTTCGCTTCTGGGCGGCATGTTGACAGTGGCCGGCTGCGGCTGGTTCGACCGGCGCGGGGACGATACCGCCTTCGTGCCGCCGGGCAACGCCGCCGCCGCGCAGCGCGGGCTGGAACAGGAAATCTATGGCCGCGAGGGTCGCCCGACGTCGACCATCTGGGACATCTTCGGCGAACGCGAGGACGCTGCCCGCGTCGGCGCGGTGAACCGCTATATCTGGGATGCGTCGCTGGATGTGCTGGATTTCCTGCCGGTGGAATCGGTCGATCCCTTCACCGGCGTCATCACCACGGGCTATCGCACGCCGCCGGGCGGGGGGCAGTCCTACCGCGCGACGATCTACGTGTCGGACCCGGCGCTGGACGCCCGGTCGCTGAACGTGGCGCTGATGACGCGGGCAGGGCCGGTTGCCACCGCCACCGCCCGCGCGGTCGAGGATGCCATCCTGACCCGCGCCCGCCAGCTGCGGGCGCAGGACGGCAACCTCTGATCCGGCGCGCGCGTCACTTTTCCTTTAGAACGTTTTCACGAAAGGCGGCGTCGAAGGCCGCCTTTTTCGTATCGTCCGCCGGGGCCTGCCGGGCGGTCCAGGCGTCGTAGGGCATGCCGTAGTAGATCTCGCGCGCCTCGGCCTTGCCGATCTCGATGCCGCGCTCGGCGGCGGCTTCCTGATACCAGCGCGACAGGCAGTTGCGGCAAAAGCCCGCAAGGTTCATCAGGTCGATGTTCTGCACGTCGGGGCGGTCTTCCATCAGGTGCTTGCGCAGCCTGCGAAAGGCGGCCGCCTCGATTTCGATCCGGGTCTGTTCGTCCATGGTGTCCTCCGTCGGGGTCAGGGGGCGACCCGGTCCAGCGCCGCGTCCAGCAGCGGCGCCAGCCTTTGGCCCCAGGTGTCCTGCGCCGCCTCATCCGCGATCAGGTCGTGGCGCAGTTCGATCAGCGTGTTGTTCCGCCCGTGCCGCAGCGCGTGGCGGTGGATGGCATCCCCGGGCAGGTGGCCGGGGTAGGGCTGGTTGCGCCCGACGGTCAGGTCGGGTTCGCGTTCCAGCAGATCGATCAGCGGGTCCGACAGGCGCGCATCCCAGGCGTGCAGGATGCCCACGTGCCAGGGCCGGGGCAGGCGCCCGCGCAGCTGCGGGGTGAATGAATGCACCGCCACGATCGCCACGTCCTTGCGCCCGGCGGCCATGCGTTCGATGGCGCCGTGATAGGGGTGCCAGTAGCGATCAAGCCGGCGCGCGCGCTCGGCGTCGTCGGCGTGACGGTTGCCGGGGATGCTGGACCCGCCATAAAGGCGCATCAGCAGGGTCGGGTCGTCCTCGCCCCGGTTCGGATCGATCACCAGCCGCGAGAAGTTCGACGCCACAAGCGGCGCGGCAAGCGCGGCGGCCAGCGCCCGCGCCGTTCCCAAAGCGCCTATATCATAGGCAATATGGCGATCCATATCCGCTTGCGGCAGGCCAAGGCTTCCCCCAAGGTCCGGCGGCACGGTATTCGTTGCGTGATCGCATGTGACCAGGAACCTGCTGTTCCGGTCCTCTCCTTCAATCCTGTATGGCGCGTAGGTCATGGCATCCAGTCGTGTTCCCGCCAGCCTCAATTAGAGCAGTTGCACGGCGAAGGGAATTGCGCGATACCCGAAGCGCGCGTTAGCGATAACTGGTTCAAGGCTAAACCAATTCTAAAGGCCCGGATGCGACCGGGCAGAGGAGACGGAACATGAGACGTTTGCGCAAAGTCAAGATCGTGGCCACGCTGGGGCCGGCCAGCAACACCTACGAGATGATCCGCACGTTGCACGAGGCAGGGGCCGACGTCTTCCGCCTGAACATGAGCCACGGCACGCATGACGACATCACCAAGATGCACCGCCTGATCCGCCAGGTGGAAAAGGATCTGGACAGCCCGATCGCCATCCTGGCCGACCTTCAGGGGCCGAAGCTGCGGGTCGGGGAATTCGCCAACAAGGAAGAAGACCTTGAATGGGGCGAAACCTTCCGGCTGGATCTTGATCCGGCGCCCGGCACGAAAAAGCGCGTCTGCCTGCCCCATCCCGAAATCTTCGAGGCGCTTGGCGTCGGTGCCCACCTTCTGGTGAACGACGGCAAGATCCGCCTGCGGGTCGAGGAATGCGGCAAGGATTTCGCCAATTGCGTGGTCGAGGCGGGCGGCACTATTTCCAACCGCAAGGGCGTGAACGTTCCCGACGTGGTGCTGCCGCTGGCGGCGCTGTCGGAAAAGGACCGCGCCGACCTGGAATTCGCCGCGGCGCTTGGCGTCGACTGGCTGGCGCTCAGCTTTGTGCAGCGCCCCGAAGACGTGCTGGAAGCGCGCAAGCTGGCCGATGGCCGCGCCGCGATCCTGTCCAAGATCGAAAAGCCGTCCGCGGTGAAAAGCTTCGAGCAGATCCTCGAAGTGTCCGACGGCGTGATGGTCGCGCGCGGTGACCTTGGGGTCGAACTGCCCGTGCAGGCGGTGCCGCCGATCCAGAAGCGCCTGATCCGCATGTGCCGCAAGGTGGGCAAGCCGGTGATCGTGGCGACGCAGATGCTGGAATCGATGATCGAAAGCCCGATGCCCACCCGCGCCGAGGTGTCCGACGTGGCAACCGCCATCTACGAGGGCGCCGATGCGATCATGCTGTCGGCGGAATCGGCCGCCGGGCAGTACCCGGTCGAGGCGGTGACCACCATGGACAACGTCGCCATCGGCGTCGAAAAGGACCCAACCTATACCGAGGTCATCGAAGCCAGCCGCAACATCGAAAAGAAAAGCATCGCCGACGGCATCGTTGCCGCCGCCCGCGAAATCGCCGAATCGGGCGATATCAAGGTGATCTGCTGCTTCACCTCGTCGGGCACCACGGTCGCCAAGGTGGCGCGCGAACGCCCCCGGGTTCCGATCATCGCCATGACCTCGCTGCGGGGCACCGCGCGGCGCCTGTCGCTGACCTGGGGCGTGAACTGCGTGATGACGGGCGAGCTGGAACGCTTCAAGCAGGCGGTGGTCAATGCCGCCCGCGCCGCCCGCGCGCAAGGCTATGCCGGCACCGAGGATTCCATCGTCGTGACCGCCGGTGTGCCCTTCAACATGCCGGGCACCACCAACATCCTGCGCGTCGCGCCCTGCAACGAGCGGCTGATCTACACCACCGATCCCGAATAGGATCGCGCACATTGGCTTCGGGATGCGCCTGGCGGCACCACCGCCGGGCGCATTTCGTTTCTGCCCCCGCGCGGGGGCGGGGCCCGATGCAGCCCCGGGCATTTGCCCTTGCATCATCGCGCGCCGCGCCCTATAGCGGCGCTTCCTACCCGTGCGGCCGGCCATCAGTGGCATGCCGAGTCGCGCGTTCACCGCAATACGTCAAGGAGACGGAAATGCCCAAGATGAAGACCAAGTCGAGCGCCAAGAAGCGCTTCAAGGTGACCGCGACCGGCAAGGTCGTCGCAGCTCAGGCCGGCAAGCGCCATGGCATGATCAAGCGCACCACGAAGTTCATTCGCGACGCCCGCGGCACCACCACGCTGTCCGCCCCCGACGCCAAGATCGTCAAGGGCTACATGCCCTACGACCGCTGAATTAGGAGAGCTGACACATGGCACGAGTCAAAGGTGGTACCGTCACCCACGCCCGTCACAAGAAGATCGTCGACCAGGCAAAAGGCTATTATGGCCGCCGGAAGAACACCTTCAAGGTCGCGGCGCAGGCCGTCGACAAGGCGAACCAGTACAAGACCCGCGATCGCAAGAACCGCAAGCGCAACTTCCGCGCGCTGTGGATCCAGCGGATCAACGCGGCTGTCCGCGCGCATGACGAAGCGCTGACATATTCCAAGTTCATCAACGGTCTGTCCAAGGCCGGGATCGAAGTCGACCGCAAGGTGCTTGCCGATCTCGCCGTGCACGAGCCCGAAGCCTTCGGCGCGATCGTCGATCAGGCGAAGGGCGCGCTGGCCGCCTGAGCCGGATCGCCGTTACAAGATGACAAAGCCGCGCCCGGGATCCGGGCGCGGCTTTTTCGTTGTGAAAGGGGGCAGGGGCCCGGCGCGGTGGGTGCGCGCCAGGCCGCCGGATCAGTGCCCCAGGATCTGGCTGAGGAACAGCTTGGTGCGTTCGTGCTGGGGGTTGTTGAAGAACGCGTTGGGTTCGTTCTGTTCGACGATCTGCCCCGCATCCATAAAAATCACCCGGTTCGCCACCGCCTGCGCAAAGCCCATCTCGTGGGTGACGCACAGCATGGTCATGCCTTCCTCGGCAAGGCTCACCATGGTGTCGAGCACTTCCTTGATCATCTCGGGGTCCAGCGCCGATGTCGGCTCGTCGAACAGCATGATGCGCGGCTTCATGCACAGCGAACGCGCGATGGCCACGCGCTGCTGCTGACCGCCCGACAGCTGGCCGGGATACTTGTGCGCCTGCTCGGGGATCTTCACCTTTTCAAGGAAATGCATGGCCGTGGCCTCGGCTTCCTTCTTGGGGACCTTGCGCACCCAGATCGGCGCCAGCGTGCAGTTTTCCAGGATGGTCAGGTGCGGGAACAGGTTGAAGTGCTGGAACACCATCCCGACTTCGGACCGGATCTTGTCGATGTTCTTGAGATCCGAGCCAAGTTCGGTGCCGTCCACGATGATCTTGCCGGCCTGGTGTTCTTCCAGCCGGTTGATGCAGCGGATCATCGTCGACTTGCCCGACCCCGACGGCCCGGCGATGACGATCCTTTCGCCGCGATGCACGGTCAGGTCGATGTCACGCAGGACGTGAAAGCTGCCGTACCATTTGTTCATCTTGGTAATCTGGATGGCGATCTCGTCGGATACCTGCATGTGGCTGCGGTCGACGGTGCCTGTCGCTTGATTTTGCATTGTCAGGTATCCTTAGCGGTGCTCGCGGCGGAGCTTTTTCTCGAGGAAGAGCGAATAGCGGCCCATGCTGAAGCAGAAGATGAAGAAGCACAGCCCGATGAAGACGAAAAGCTCCCAGTAGATGCCGTTCCACTGCGTGCTGGCCCGGATCGCGTTGGACAGGCCGATCGGGTCCAGAAGGCCGATGAAGACCACCAGCGTGGTGTCCTTGAACAGGCCGATGAAGGTGTTCACGATGCCCGGGATCGAAATCTTCAGCGCTTGCGGCAGAACCACAAGGCGCATGGATTTCCAGTAATCCAGCCCCAGCGCGTCGGCGGCCTCGTATTGGCCCTTGTGCAGGGCGGCGAGCCCGCCGCGCACGACCTCGGCGATATAGGCCGAGCTGAACAGCGTCACCATGATGATGACCCGAAGCATCAGGTCAAAATTGGTGCCCGGCGGCAGGAAGTAGTTCAGCAGCAGCGAGGCGGTGAACAGCCAGACGATCAGCGGCACGCCGCGGATCACCTCGATGAAGATCACCGATACCTTGTTGATGAGAAACAGGTCCGACTGCCGCCCCAGCGCCAGCACGATGCCCAGCGGCAGCGACAGCACGATGCCCGCGATGCCGATGATCAGCGCCAGCATGAACCCGCCCATGTCGCGCGATGCCACCTGTTCCAGCCCGATGGGCAGGATGGTCGACAGGCCCGACGCCAGCGGCCCGGCGATTACCAGCCAGTACAGCACCGGCAGCACCACGGCGAGCAGGATGGACCCCAGCGCGCCGATCCTGGGCCCGGCAAAGTGCACGGCGGCCCAGCCGATGACGAACCCCAGCGCGATGCAGATCGGCCCCCAGATCGTGCCGCCCCAGATCAGCCAGAACATCACGAAGGGCGCGGCCGCCGTCAGCCACAGCATCTTGCGCGGCAGCGAGTTGAACAGGATGGGCGCGATGGCGGCCAGGAACAGCACGAAGGCCAGCACCGGGCGCCAGTACATTTCCGGCGGGTAGAAGCCGAACAGCAGCTGCGGCCAGCGTTCCGAGATCACCGCCCAGCAGGCGACCGACGCGTCGGCGCCGTAGATCTCGTCGCGGATGGCGCGGCATTCGCTCAGGCTGGTCGCGTCCCAGATGCCGAAGATGGCCCAGGGCATCACGTGGCTCAGCACCACCCAGATGACCCAGAGCGACGCGACCGTGAGGATCACGTTGAGCGGGGTCGACAGCATGTTTTCATGGACCCATTTGTAGGCGCCCGATTGCGACAGCGGCGGTTCGCGCTGGTCGGTCATCGTGTCGCGAACGTAGGCGACGGTCTGTGCGTGGGTATCAGACATCATTGCGCTCCTTCGTACCGACCATGACTCAGCGCTCCTTCAGCTTGACGGAGTTGTTGTAGACGTTCATCACGGCGGAAATCGCCAGGCTGAGCACAAGGTAGAACAGGCCCAGCAGCAGCATCCCTTCCAGCTCGCGGCCGGTCTGGTTGATGGTGATGCCCCCAAGGGTGGACCGCGCGTCCATGTAGCCCACGGCGATCGCGAGCGAGCTGTTCTTGGTCAGGTTCAGGTATTGCGACGTCAGCGGCGGGATGATGACACGCAGCGCCTGCGGCAGGATCACGAGGTTCATCGTGGTGCCGGGGCGCAGGCCAAGGGCAAAGGCGGCCTCGGACTGGCCCTTGGAAATGGCAAGGATGCCGCCGCGCACGATCTCGGCGATGAAGGCGCCGGTATAAAGCGACAGCGCCAGCCACAGCGCGATAAGCGAGCCGCGCAGGTGCACGCCGCCCTGGAAGTTGAAGCCCTTGAGCGCGGGCAGGTCCAGGAAGGCGCCCATCAGCACGAACAGGATCGCGACCGGCAGCACAAGGATGCCCAGCGTCAGGTACCACGTCGTGGGGCGGTCGCCGGTGGCTTCCTGCCGCGCCGCGGCCCAGACGCCCAGCCGCCGCACCGCGAAGACCGACGCGGCAAAGGCGATCAGCACGATCAGCCAGTTGTACATGCCGCTTTCGAAGAAGGGCGACGCAAAGTGGATGGCGGGGATATACACGCCCCGGTTGGTGACCGCGACGCCGTCCAGCAGCATGGATGCGGTGGGGGTGTCTCCGCGAAAGGCGGAAGGGGCCGGGGTGCTTTCGGTCATCAGCGCAAAGATCAGCACGATCCACAGCAGCAGGGGGACGTTGCGGAACCCCTCGACGTAGACGGCCATCAGGCGCGACACCAGCCAGTTGTTGGACAGGCGCAGCACGCCGGCGATCACGCCCAGCACGGTGGCAAGGGCGCAGCCCAGAAAGGCCACCAGAAGCGTGTTCAGGATGCCCACGACGGCGGCGCGCCCGTGGGTGCTTTGGCTGTCGTATTCGATCAGGCGCTGGTTGATGTCGTACCCGGACGGCTGGGCCAGGAAGCCGAAATCGAAATCCTTGCCAAGCGCGTGCAGGTTGGTGATCGTGTTGGCCACCAGCCACGACACGAGCAGCATCAACAGGATCATCGCGACGATCTGGATCGTCAGCGACCTGTAGCGCGTGTCGTAGATAAGCTGCGACAGCCGGAAACCCTGCCCCGGAGGGTCAGTCATGGTGGTCATCGTGTTCTCCCCGGTGGTTTCCGTTCTTCCCGGGTCTTGCACCGGTTTGTCCGGTGTCGCGCCCCCATTGCGGAAACTCGTGTCGACCCTTTGGGCCGTGATCTTTGATGTTGAGCCCAATGGGGCCGGTTCTCGTTCAACGGTGGGCCGGTGGTCCGGCCTGGGGCGGGGCGCGCGCATCGTTTGCCGATCCGCGCCCCGCCCCGAAGCGTTCGGGGCGCGAGGTGTCCCCCGCGCCCCGTGGTATCAGGTTCCGATCAGCGGAACGGCGGGCTGTAAAGAAGGCCGCCTTCGGTCCACTGCGCGTTCAGGCCGCGCGACAGGCCGATGGGGGTCTTTTCGCCGATGGTCTTCTCGAAGATCTCGCCGTAGTTGCCGTTGGCCATGATCGCCTTCTTGGCCCAGTCGGCTTCAAGCCCGAGCATGCTGCCCAGTTCGCCTTCGGTGCCCAGCAGGCGGTTGATTTCCGGGTTGTCCCCGGCCGAGCCGGACAGCTCTTCGATGTTGGCCGAGGTCACGCCGTATTCTTCGGCGGCGACCAGCGCGTTCAGGGTCCAGCGGGCGATGTCGCCCCATTCGCTGTCGCCGTGACGGACCAGCGGGCCAAGCGGCTCTTTCGAGATGATCTCGGGCAGGATGACGTGATCGCCGGGCGCCTCGAAGGATGCGCGGGTCGCGGCAAGGCCGGAGGCGTCCGTGGTGTAGACGTCGCAGGCGCTGGCAAGGTACTGCTGCTGCGCTTCTGCGTTGGTCTCGATCGGGACCGGCTCGTAGCTGATGTTGTTGACGCGGAAGAAGTCGGCAAGGTTCAATTCGGTCGTGGTGCCGGTCTGGATGCAGACGGTCGCGCCATCAAGTTCCTTGGCGGACGACACGCCCAGCGACTTGGGAACCATGAAGCCCTGGCCGTCGTAGTAGTTCACCCCGACGAATTCGAACTTGAGGTCGACATCGCGCGAAAAGGTCCAGGTGGTGTTCCGGGCCAGGATGTCGATCTCGCCCGAAGCAAGCGCGGTGAAACGGGTCTGGCCGGTCGTGGGCACGAAATTGACGGCCATCGGGTCGCCCAGAACGGCAGCTGCGACCGCACGGCAGACGGCAACGTCAAAGCCCTGCCAGACACCGTTGGCGTCGGGGGCCGAGAAGCCGGTCAGGCCGGTGGACACGCCGCAATTGAGGGTGCCACGCGCCTTGACGTCGTCGAGCGTCGCAGCACCGGCGGCGCCGGCCGCCAGACCGGCGACGGTAAGCGCGCCAAGGAGAACGGTGTTCTTCATATCAACCTCTTCCTGTTGCCCGACCCTTCGTGGGCCGGTTTTCACGGCCCTTCGCGGGCCTGGAACCATGGGACGGGAGCTCCCCCCTCAGGTGGGGAGAGTTTGTTCGGATTCCGTTTGAGAGGTCAACCCGTTCCGCCGCGAAAATCGACGCGCGATGCTGACGAAAGAGGCATTCGGGCCCGCGTCGCCAGCGCTTTAGTCAGCGCGGGCGAGCCCGAGAAAGCGGTGCGCGTGCAGGAAGGCGTCGCGTTTGTGCGCGGCCATCTCTTCGGCCTCTTCGTCCACGCCCCAGGTTTCCTGCTGCCACAGCTCGTCAAGGCGCGACAGGGTCCACAGATCGGCGGGATCGTGGGCCGGATCGGTGGCCGCAAGGCCCAGCACCAGCGATCCGGGGATCGCCACAAGGTCGTGAAAGGCGGCCAGTTCGAACGCGCCAAGCGCATGCACCCGCTGCGCCAGTTTTTTCAGCGCCTCGGGGTCCTGCGGCGCATGCATGACGCCGGTGCGGGGCACAAGCCGCGCCCCCAGCGTGTCGGCGGCCCAGTCCAGCATCGGGTCCCAAAGTTCGGCCTGACGGCGCACCAGCGCGGGGGGATCTTCGGCGCGGTAGCACAGAAGATCGCTGTCGCCGTATTCGGCCAGCATCTGCGCCACGGCGGCCTTTTGCGGCGCGACCTTTTCGATGGCGCTGTTGGCGGTGCGGGTGAAGGGCATGCTGGTGGGGTCGATCTTTTCGCCCTGCGCCTGCCATTCGTCGGCGATCGCCTGCGCCAGCGGCAGCGTTGGCACCACCAGCGTGGATTTGCCCGGAGTCATCACCCGGCGCCCGTCCAGCGCGATGCCGTGGCCTCCGGGAACTTCGGTGGGCGAGGCCTTTTCGTAGAACCTGCGCGGGGCCCATTCGGTCATGCGGTCAGCTCCCATTCTTCGCGCAGCAGCGCCGGCAGTGCGCGGATGTCGTCGATGATGGTGGATGCGGCGGCCAGCCTGTCCACCGGGTGATAGCCCCAGCTGACGCCGATGCCGCGGATGCCGGCGGCCTGCGCCATGTCCATGTCAAAGGACGTATCGCCCAGCATCACGGCATCGCGCGCGCTGACCCCGGCTTCGTCCAGCGCCGCCCGCAGCATCGCGGGGTGGGGCTTGCTGGGGTGATCGTCGGCGCATTGCCGCGTGACGAACAGCGGGCGCAGCCCGTGCCCGTCCAGCAGCCCGTCCAGCCCGCGCCGGGATTTCCCGGTGGCGATGCCCAGCAAAAGGTGGGGCACGGCGTGCAGCGCATCCAGCACCTCGCGCACGTTCGGATAAAGCGGGGAACTTTGCGGCGTGCCCTTGGCAAGGCGCAGCCCGCGGTAGGATGCCTTGTAGGCATCGACCATGCGGTCGCGTTCGGCTTCGGTCAGCCCCGGCGCCAGCTGCGCCACCGCAAGCGGCAGCGACAGGCCGACGATCGACAGGATGTCCTGCCGCGACGGGGCGGCGATGCCGACGGATTCGAACGCGGCGCGCATCGAGGCAAGTATGTCGCCCTGGCTGTCGACAAGCGTGCCGTCGACGTCGAAGATCACCAGCTTCAGATCGCTCATTGCAGGCTTTCGAAGGGGTCGCCCTCGGCCAGGTCCTCGGTCCAGCCGAAGGTGTCCCAGGTGTTGGCCATGTGATCGGGCAGGGGGGCGGTGACGCTGATCTTCTTGCGGGTGACGGGGTGTTCAAAGCTCATGGTGCGGGCGTGCAGGTGCAGCTTCTTGCTGATGACGCCGCCAAGCTGCGCGCCCCAGCCATCGCCAAGGTTTTCCTGCCCCGATCCGCCATACTTGCCGTCGCCGACGATGGGGTGGCCGATTTCGGCCATGTGCGCGCGCAGCTGGTGGGTGCGCCCGGTCAGCGGTTCCAGCGCGACCCAGCTTGCCCGGCTCGCGACGCGGTAAAGCGTGGCGTAAAGCGTGTGCGCCCGCTTGGCGCCTTCGGTCGTGGCGATGTCGCGCGGGTGGACGCAGACCATCTTTTCCGCCTCGCCGCCCTTGCCGTGGCCGCGCGCCTTGACCAGACCGTAGCGGATTTCGCCCAGGTAAGGCGTTGGAACGCCGGCAACCACGGCCCAGTAGATCTTGCGCGTCTGCTTGTGGCGCAGCGCGGCGGTCAGCCCCTGCGCCGCCTCGCGCGTGCGCGCCAGCAGCAGCACGCCCGACGTGTCCTTGTCCAGCCGGTGCACCAGGCGGGGCTTTTCATCGAGGCCAAACCGCAGCGCGTCGGCCATGCCGTCGACGTGGCGCAACTGTCCGCTGCCGCCCTGCGTGGGCAGCCCGGCGGGCTTGTTCAGCGCGATGACATGGTCATCCTTCCACAGCACGCAGGACTGGATCAGCCGGGTATCTTCGGCGTTCACCTTCGGAGGCGTGCGGGGCAGAAGCGCCTTGGCGCGCGCCTCGTCGGGATCGGGAAGCGGGGGAATGCGGATCTGCTGGCCGACGCTCAGCCGGGTGGATGCCTTGCAGCGCCCGCCGTCGACGCGCAGCTCGCCCTTGCGGCACATCTTTTCGATGGGGCCCTGGCCCAGGTGCGGGAAATGGCGCTTGAGCCAGCGGTCAAGGCGCTGGTCGCCATCCCGCTCGAGGTCACGCCCTCCGCGGCGACGCTCGC
>CAXICP010000065.1:0-11945 GCA_964022595.1 uncultured Salipiger sp. | reverse complement strand
AGGTGCGCATCAACGCCGAGGATCCGGCGATGCAGTTCATGCCGTCGCCGGGCGTGGTGGAGGCGCTGAAGGTGCCGGCCTCCGATGCGGTGCGCTTCGACACCATGCTCTACGAGGGCTACGCGATCCCGCCCTTCTACGACTCGCTGCTGGGCAAGCTGATAGTCCACGCGCCGACGCGCGACGCCGCGTTCGAGGCGATGGAACGGCTGAAGCCGGTCAAGCTGGTGGATTGCACAGGCGCCATGGAAAAGATGCTGCTGTCGGGCGAAGTCGAAATCTGCGTGATCCACGATTCCGGCGTGCTGCGCTATTTCGACACGCCGAACGAAGCCGCCTTCGCCGCTCCCGAAGAAGGGGTTCTGGCGCTGGAACAGGTGCTTAACATCACGCCGGGCACGCAAAAGCGCGAGTTGGCCGAAGCCTACATCAACTACATGCTGTCGCCCGCCGTTCAGAAAGAGCTGGCGGAAGCGGTGTGGTATTCGCCCGCCAACAAGAACGTCGTGCTGGCGGACGACTACCAGGAACGGCTGCTGACCACCCCCGAAAAGGTCGCCAAGCTCAAGCAGGTGGACTGGATGTGGTACAATGAAAACAAGGACATGATCGACCAGCGCGTGAACAGGATCTTCCGGGCATGAGCGCATCGATTTCCATCGAACGGGCATCCAAGGTCTATGACGGCGACGTGCGCGCCGTCGATCGCATCGACATGGATATCCAGGAGGGCGAGTTTTTCGCCCTCCTCGGGCCGTCGGGCTGCGGCAAGACGACCACGCTGCGCATGATCGCGGGGTTCGAAACCGTGACCGAAGGCGTGATCCGCGTGGGCGGCACCGATGTGACCGGCGTGCCCGCGCACAAGCGCGACATGGGCATGGTGTTTCAGAACTACGCCCTGTTTCCGCACCGCACCGTGCGCGAAAATGTCGGATTCGGCTTGCGGATGCGCGGGCAGGACAAGGCGACGATCGCGCGCAAGGTCGATCGCGCGCTGGAAATGGTGTCGCTGTCGGCCATGGGCGATCGGCGCCCGTCGCAGCTGTCGGGCGGCCAGCAGCAGCGCGTGGCGCTGGCGCGGGCCATCGTGATCGAACCGCGCGTGCTGCTGTGCGACGAACCGCTTGGCGCGCTGGACAAGAAGCTGCGCCAGCAGATGCAGTTCGAGCTCAAGGAGCTTCAGAAATCCCTTGGCGTGACCACCGTCTTCGTGACCCACGACCAGGAAGAAGCCATGGCCATGTCCGACCGCATCGCCATCATGAACGCCGGGCGCGTCGAACAGATCGGCACCCCGTCCGAGATCTACAACGCCCCGCGTACAAGGTTCGCGGCGGATTTCATCGGCGACACCAACCTGCTGAACGGCAAGATCGTCGCGCGCGAAGGCGGGCCGGTGCTGGTGGTCGATGACGATGGGTTCGAAGTGCCCGGCGCGGGCCTTGGACAGCCGCGCGGGGTCTGCCACGCGGCGATCCGCCCCGAAAAGATCCAGCTGCGCCCCGATGACGGCGCCCCGGGGATCGTGCGCGGGCGCATCGACAGCGCGAATTTCCTTGGGGATTCGGTGCTTTACCGCATCGAGCTGCCCAAGGGGCGGCATGTTCTGGCACGTCAGGCAAACACCGCCGGGCGCGAGATCATGGCCCCCGGCGCCCTGACCCGCCTTGATTGGAGCCCATCCGACGTGGTCTTTCTGACCGATTGACCTTTGCGCCCGGCCGCCCTGCCGCCGGGCGCACAACTTTGCCGCCCTACAGCTTCACGCGTTCCGATTTCGGATCATAGAACGGTTTAAAAGAGGCGCGCGCCGAAACGCGCCGACCGGCAATTTCGATTTCATAGCGCGATCCCAGCACATCCTGCGCCGTCTGCCCCGCGCAGGGCACATAGCCCATGCCCATCGCCGCCCCAAGGTGATGCCCATAGGCGCCCGAGGACAGATAGCCCACGATGGCGCCATCGCGCACGATGGGTTCGGCGTGATACAGCAGCGGTTCGGGGTCCGTCAGCAGGAACTGCACAAGCCGGTTCTGCAGCCCCTGTTCGCGCTTGCGCAGCACCGGATATGATCCTCGGACGAGATGTCAGGGCCGAAATGGCGAAACCCCTTTTCCATGCGGCAACTGTCCATCATGTGCAGACCGCACAGCGTCGCACCCATGTCGCGCCCCGCCTCGCGCAGCACTTCGAAGACATGGGCGGCCATATCGGCGCTGACATACAGCTCCCACCCCAGTTCGCCCACGTAGGTGACGCGGTGCGCGCGGGCCAGCGCCATGCCGATTTCGATGTCCTGCGCGGTGCCGAAAGGGTTGGTTTCGTTGGAAAAATCGTTGGGGGATACGCGGGTAAGCAGGTCGCGTGATTTTGGCCCCATGACGCAGATCACAGCCTCGGCGGCGGTGGCATCGAACAGCGTCACGCGAAAATCGCCCATGTGGCGGTGCAGCCATTCCTGATCGGCCAGCCGGGTCGCGGCGGGGGTCACCACCAGATAGGCGGTTTCCGAAAGGCGGGTGACGGTCACGTCCGCCTCGATCCCGCCTGCGCGGTTCAGAAGCTGGCTGTAGACGATCTTGCCCACCGGCACCGACATGTTTCCGGCGCAGACGTAATCAAGAAACGCCTCGGCATCGGGCCCTTCGACGCGGATCTTGCCGAAGGAGGACATGTCGTAGATGCCCACGTTCTCGCGGATGGCCCGGTGTTCGCGCGCGGCATTGTCGAACCAGTTCTGGCGCCCCCAGGAATACCGGTATTCGCCCGCCTGGCCGGGGTCGGCGAACCAGTTGGCGCGTTCCCACCCGGCCAACTCGCCCATCACCGCGCCTTCGCGCAAAAGCGCATCGTGCAGGGGCGAGCGCCGGACGCCGCGCGCGGTGGCCTTCTGACGATAGGGGAAGTGATCGGCGTAAAGCAGACCCAGCGTTTCCTTGGACCGCTCGAAAAGATAGGTCCTGTTGCCCTGAAACGGCTGCATCCGCGCGATGTCCACATCGCCCAGATCGAAAGGCTTTTCCCCGCCGTCCATCCAGGCGGCCAGCGCCATGCCCGCGCCGCCCGCCGACTGGATGCCGATGGAATTGAAGCCCGCGGCGACCCAGGCGTTGTCCATCCCCGGCGCAAGCCCAAGGTGATAGGCATCATCGGGGGTAAAGCTTTCGGGCCCGTTGAAGAAGGTGTGAATGCCCGCGCTGGCCAGCAGCGGCATCCGGTTCACCGCCTTTTCGAGGATCGGCTCGAAATGGTCGAAATCCTCGGGCAGCTGGTCGAATTCGAAATCCTGCGAGATGCCGTTCATGCCCCAGGGCTTTGCCACGGGTTCAAACGCTCCGAGCAGGATTTTCCCTGCGTCTTCCTTGTAATAGGCGCATTCATCGGGAACGCGCAGCACCGGAAGCTGGGTCAGCCCGGGCACGGTATCGGTGACGATGTAGAAATGTTCGCAGGCGTGCAGCGGCACGTTCACGCCCATCTGGCGCCCGACCTCGTGGCCCCACATGCCGGCGCAGTTGACCACCATGTCGCAGGCGATGGTGCCGGTTTCGCCGGTTTCGCCCTGCCAGTCGACGCTTTTGATGCGCCGCCCCTCGCGGCCAAATCCGGTGACCCGGGTCCGTTCGATCACCTTGGCGCCGCGCATCTTCGCGCCCCGCGCCAGCGCCAGCGCGATATTGGCCGGATCGCCCTGCCCGTCCTTGTCGAGGTAGACGGCGGCCTTGACGTCGTCGGCGTTCACATGGGGATAGCGGGTTTTCAGCTCCGACGGGCTGATCTCTTCGACATCCACCCCGAAGGCGCGGGCCATGGACGCCTGGCGCAGGATTTCCTCGCGCCGCTCGTGGGACAGGGCAACGGTGATCGACCCGTTGCGGCGGAAGCCCGTGGCGACGCCGGTTTCCTCTTCCAGCTTGCCGTATAGTTCCTGGCTGTACTTCGCCAGCCGCGTCATGTTGCGCGTCGCGCGCAGCTGCGCGATCAGCCCGGCGGCGTGCCATGTGGTGCCCGAGGTCAGCTGCTTGCGTTCCAGCAGCACCACGTCGGTCCAGCCAAGCTGTGTGAGATGATAGGCAAGCGAGCAGCCGATCACGCCGCCGCCAACGATGACCACGCGGGCCTGTTCAGGAGGAAGAGCCATTGTCGTGAATCCTTGAATACCGGGGGGTCAGGCGCGGATGCGAAGGTTGTCCGCATCCCAAAGGCATGTGCCGTGCTGCACGGTGGCGGTCAGGCGCGCGCCGAAGACGGCAAGTTCGACCACGGCGCCGGCGGGCACCGACGCATCCAGCATCGCCAGCGCGATCGGGGCGCCGACGCGGTGGCCATAGGCGCTGGACAGCACCACGCCCGCGCGCACGCCATCCGCAAAGACCGTCGCCATGGGCGGGGCATCCTGCGCGCCGCCATCCACCACAAGCGAGACCAGCCGTTTCGCGGGCGGCTGTTGCGCCCCGGCCAGCGCCGCCTTGCCGGGAAAATCCTGGGGCTTGTCCAGCTTGACGAAGCGCCCCAGCCCGGTTTCGAACAGCCCGTATTCCGACGACAGGTCGCCCTTCCAGGTCAGGTAACCCTTTTCGATGCGCATGGAATCCAGCGCGTACATGCCGAAGGGCGCGGCGCCCGCGGCGCGCAGGGCGTCGTAGACAGCGCCGGCATCACCGGGCGCGCAGTGCAGTTCCCACCCCAGTTCGCCGGCAAAGGACACCCGCACCAGCATCGCCGGCCTGCCCGCCACCTGTGCGCGCTGGTGCGTCAGCCAGCCCAGCGACAGGTCGGCATCCGACAGCCCCGCCAGCAGTTCGCGCGATTTCGGCCCCGTGACCAGCAGCGCGGTCACGTCGGCGCTGCAATCGCTCACGCGCACCCCCTGGGGCATCGCCGCGCGCAGGATGTCGCGGTCATGCCATTGCGCCGCGGCGGCGGTCATCAGGGTAAAATCATCCTCGCAGTGACGGATGCAGGACATTTCGGTCAGCACATGGCCGCGCGCATCGGACAGGTAGATCAGGTTCATCCGCCCCGCCCGTGGCAGCGCCCCGGTGATCAGACCGCGCAGAGCCTCGGCGGCGCCGGGGCCCGACACGGCAAAGCGCGAAAAGCCGCTCAGGTCGATCACCCCGGCGCCATCGCGCACCGCAAGGACCTCTTGGCGGATGCGGGCGTGCCACGGCCCGTCGCGATCCCAGGTGCGGGCGGCGTCCTCGGAGGTGTCATCGCCGGGTTTCGCGAACCAGTTGGCGCGCTCCCACCCGTTGTAGGCGCCCATCTGCGCGCCCGCCTTCAGCAGCCGGTCATGGCAGGGCGACAGGCGCCGGTCGCGTTCGGCGGGCCATTCGTGGCGGGGGAAATGCATGGCGTATTCATGCCCGTAGGTTTCCATCGCCTTGCCGCGCGCATAGGCCGCATCGGCATAGCCGGTAAAGCGGCGCGGATCGCAGCACCACATGTCCCATTCGGTGTGGCCGTGCATGATCCATTCCGACAGCACCTTGCCCGCGCCCCCGCCCTGCGCGATGCCGAAGGTGAAGCTGTGCGCGTCGAACGCGTTGGGCACGCCGGGCATGGGGCCGATCATCGGCAGCCCGTCGGGGGCATAGGGGATGGGGCCGTTGATGTTGCGCTGCACGCCCTGGCTGCCCAGCAGGGGAACGCGTTCCATCGCGTCCATGATGTGCCATTCCAGCCGGTCCAGATCGTCGGGATAAAGCTGAAAGCTGAAATCCTCGGGGATCTCCTGCCCCGACGCCCAGCCCAGCCGGCAATCGCGCTCGTAGGGGCCGAGGTTCAGCGAATGCGTGTCCTGGCGCAGGTAATACGAGCTGTCGACGTCGCGCAGCATCGGCACCTTTCGGCCATGTTCTTCGGACCAGGCGCGGATTTCAGGGATCGCCTCGGTCAGGAAATACTGGTGGCTCATCACCGCCATGGGCACCTCGCGCCCGCCGTGGGGCATGAACCATTCGCCGACGCGCGCGGCGTGGTAGCCGGCGGCATTGACCACGTAATCGCAGCGGATATCGCCCTGCGCGCTGTGCACGATCCATTCGCCGTTGTGGCGGCTGACCCCGGTGGCCGGGCAGAACCGCGCGATGGTCGCCCCCGCCGCCCGCGCGCCCCGGGCCAGCGCCTGCGTGACCTGGCTGGGGTCGATATCGCCGTCCAGCGGATCCCACAGGCCGCCTTCCAGGTCGTGGGTTTCCATGAAGGGCATGTGCGCCTGAAGCTCGGCGGGCGAACAGATATCCATGTCCAGCCCCATCTGCGCGGCCATGTCGCGCACGCGTTCGAATTCCATCATCCGCGCGTGGCTGTGGGCAAGGCGCACCGCGCCGGTGACGTGGTAGTTGATCGGATAGCCGACCTTGTCCGCCAGATCGCGATACAGCGCCAGCCCGTAACGCTGCATGTTCATGACGCCGTATTCGCCCGAGAAATTGGGGCAGTTGCCCGCCGCGTGCCAGGTGGAACCGGCGGTCAGCTCGTTCTTTTCAAGCAGCACGCAATCGGACCACCCCGCCTTTGCAAGGTGGTATAGCGCGGACACGCCGACCACACCGCCACCGATGATGACCACGCGCGCGCTGGAAGGGACAGTCATGGCAATTCCTCAGTATACAGGCGGAGAGATGACCCAGATCGCGCAGGCGGGATCGGGATAGGGATTGGCCCAGCGATAGCTGGCGCCCTTGATGCGGAAACTGTCGCCGGTGCCCACGGTAAAGGGCTGCCCGCCGATCCAGATATCCAGCTTGCCCGACACCATGTAGGCGACTTCGCTGGTCGCGCGCTGGCGGTCCTGGTCCAGGCTGGCGCCGGGCTGGAAGGTGGAATGGATCACCTCGAAATCATCCGTGAGGTCGGGCGAGACCAGCGCTTCGATCAGCCCGTTGTCGCGTTCGCCGATCTCGCGCCGGGCGGCGCGGCGCACCACCAGCCCGCGTTCCTCGGCGGGGCCGCCGGGAAGACCAAAGAACAGCGACGTGGGCACGTCTAGAACGCGGGCGATATCGTGCAGGTCGGCGACGGTCGGCACCGAAATGCCCCGTTCGACCTGCGACACCCAGCCCAGCGATCGCCCGATCGCGCGCGCAAGGTCTTCCAGCGTCATCTTTCGGGCGTTGCGCAGGGCGCGGATATCGCCCCCCACCGTCTTGTCACCTGACATGGCGCGCCTCGTTCGCAAGGGTCGGCGCCGACCCTCGGCGCGCTTTCATGAAATTCACGCCAAAAATTTCACGCGCGCAAATGAAATATTGCGCCATTTCTTCACGGGGGGCGCTTTTCGCACCTGTCTGCCCGCCCCAAGGGCGTTCAGGGGCACCGGCGCCCGGATTTCCGGCACGCAGGCGCGATGGTCATGGGGAATCGGCGCCGCCGTCAGCTGTCGATGCGGGGCTTTTCGCTTGCCCGGGCCGGGCTGGCCTGCGGGTCGGCCCAGGTGACGCGCAGGCTGACGGTGCAATGCCCGTCGACGCGTTCACCCCTGATGCGCACGGTCATCAGATCGGCGGTTTGCAGCACAAGCGTCTGGTCTTCGTCGCTTAGCGTCATCTCGCCTTTTGACAGCCCCTTGGACAGGGCATTCAGCAGGGTCTTCACGGTCTTGGCGTCCTGCAGGGACTCGTGGGTGAATCGCTGGTCGGCGCTCATGCTGGGGTCCTTGGGGTCAGTGCGCCAGCATGCGTTCGGGGGCGAAATGCTTGGCGCGCGGGTGGTCTCGGCTTAACCCGATCACATCTCCGGACGGAAAGATCAAGGTCGCCCCGGCGCCGATGCCGTCCAGCCCTTCGAGCGCGCGCGAGGCGCGGTCCAGCGTGATGTCGCCTTCCAGGTGCAGCAGGCCGCGCTTGGCCAGAAGCCGCTGGCCGGCGTGGTTGTTCACATGCCCCTGCACCACCATGTGCAGCCCGGCGCGGTGCAGCATGTCCACGCCCGCCTCGGTCAGGGTGCAATCGGACTGGCGGTATTTCGTGCGCACCAGGTTGGCCAGCGGGCCAAAGTAGAACCCCAGCGTGGCGCGCTCGGCTGCATCGCGATAGGCGGCGTTCACCGCATCGACCCCGTCGCGCACCAGCGCGCCCGCCATGTCATCGCACAGCCCCGCGTGGACAAAGATCAAAGAGCCGGACCGCGCCACCGCCTGCATCCGGTCATAGAACCACGCATAGTGACCGCCGGGCGTCAGGAAGATGTCGTGGCATTTGTCCAGCGCCGCCAGCAGTTCGCGGTGGGTCATGCCGTGGCGGATGCGGTCGGTTTCGAACTTGCCCAGCTTTTCGGACATCTTGCGGATTTCCCGGTCGATCACCGGCGCGCGCAGATCGCGGCGGGCGGCGTCGGCAAAGCGTTCGGACCAGTCGGGGCCGGGCAGCAGCCGGGCCTTGCAGGCATCTTCGTCCGGCAGGGCGGCAAGCTCGCGCGGCGTGACGAACCGGTCCAGCACCTCGCGCAGGGCGGGCAGGATCTTGCGGCCCATGCGCACGAACAGGTGCTCGTTCAGCGCGCCCCGCGCCCCGCGCACGGCGCCGATGGCCATGCGCATGCGCAGATCGTGGTTGCCCGCAAGGATGGTCAGGTCGGCGCCGCTGTCCAGCACGTCGGCGATGGCATCCAGCAGCGCAAGGTTGCTTGGCCCCTTGTCCAGCGCATCGCCCCCCAGCACGATCCGCGCGCTGCGCCCGAACGGGGTCAGGGCGATGCGCCCCTTGCTGCGCTGGATCGCCCCGGCGCCGATGAGCGAGCGCAGGAAGCCTTCGGCATCGGCGTGGGGGTCGGACACGAAGATCACCGGGCGGTCGGGCCAGTGCCAGCCGCCATGGCGATGCGCCCGGGCCAGGCAGTCGGTCACCGGGCGCGCGGCGGCGTCGGTCCAGGGTTCCAGCGCGCGGGGCAGATCGGCAGTGCAGGCGTCGGGATCGAAGATCGACGGCAAAAGGCTGCGTGTCCGGGAAAGCTGTCGAAGATCGTCCATGCCCCTGCCTCTGTCCTGCGTTCGCGGGTCAATCCCCGGGATCCTCCTTTGGTTCCCGGGTTTTCCACGCGCCCGCCAAGTGCTGCCATTTACCATCGGTGCCATGACGGATCAGTGACGGGCGGGCATGAAACATCGAAAGGCGGGCGATATCCTGGCGCGAGAGCAGCCCAAGAAGGTGGCAGGCGTGGCGAAAGGACGCGCCGTGCCCCACATGCACCACCACGCGGCCGGGCTTGCCGGTCATCTCAAGATGGTTCGCCACGCGCGCGCCGGCCATCATCAGGCTTTCGGCGCCTTCAAGCGGCAGGCAGTAATCGCTGTCCGATTTCCACCCCGGTGGCGGGGCATCATGGCGCGGATCGGCGGCAAGCGCCGCCTCGACCTCGGGGACGGTAAGGTTGGCGGCGCTTCCCAGCCCGCGCTCGGCCAGCGCCGAGGTTTCGCGCAGCCCCGTGATGTCGTGCCCCAGTTCGCGCAGGGCATCGGCCAGCAGATCCGCCGTGTGCCAGGCGCGCAGCTGGCGCGAACAATGGATCAGCGGCGCCAGGGTCAGCCCGCGCCGGGTCAGCATGTCATGCAGCAGTTTGGCCCCGGCGCGGGCCTGCGCTTTGCCCTCGTCGGTCAGCGGCCAGGGTTGGCGCGCCGACGGCACGCCCGCGCGCTGCGCATAGGCCCCGTGGCGAAAGACGGCGTGAAAGGCATCAGCCATGCAGCACCCCCCTGCCCGCGTCGGCGATGGCGTCGAAATCGATCCGGCCCGACACCTCGCAGACGCTCACGCCGTCCAGCGCGGCGATGTAGGGGGCCGGATCGGGGCTGTTGCCGTTGGGTTCGAACAGCCCCGAGCGATGCTGGTAGAACGGCCCGGGGCTTTTCATGATGGCGCCCAGCAGGTCGGGGCGATCCGCCAGCGTCACAGGGGTGATCCGCGTGGGCGCCGCATCGCCATGCGACCAGTTCAGCACCCAGAAATCGGTAAGCGGGCCGTCAAGGCGCATCCGCCCGGGGCCATAGACATCGGGGATGATCAGGTCGTGCTTGTCTTCAAGCGCCCAAAGCGCGGCGGGCGCCATGGCGCGCAGTTCGGCCTTGCGCGGCTCGGTCAGCAGGCCCGACAGGCGCGGGTTGCCAAGGATCGTGCCGGGGTTGATGCGCGGATGCTTGGGGATGCCAAGCGCGCGGGCCGGGCGCCCGCCCCGTATCAGCACACGGTCGTTGGACAGGAAGCGCGCGGCGGGCAGATCCATCATCCGCAGCACCGAGGTGGACTTGCCGCCCCCCGACAGCCCGGAAACCGCCAGCGTGCGCGCCCCATCGGTGATGGCTGCCGCATGGGCCAGCTGCCAGCCCTCGCGCAGGCAGCTGTTCAGAACCTGCGTGTTGATGAAGTTGATGGCGGTGCTTTCATTCGTCTCAAGCGGCCCAAGCGCGATGGCGACGCCCGGCGCCTGCACGAAGGTCACGCCGCTGCGCAGCTTGCGGATCAACCGGGCGCCCGGCAGGTCGTGCACCGCGTCCTTGCGCCCGCTCTTGCCGCCCTCGCGCTGCCAGTCGGTCCAGTCCGGCTGCATCGGCAGCGCCTGGCCCGGCAGCAGGTGCACGGGCTGCGCGTTCGCGTCCACATCCGCCAGAACATGCGCGAAATAGGCCATGAGCCGCCCGCGCAGCGGTTCGGGCGCGTGGATGTTCAACGCCACATGGCCCACCTTCAGCCCGAAGGGCGCGCCGGCGGCGGTCAGGTCCAGATGGGCCAGGATGTCGGGCAGGGTCATGGCGCCACCTCGGCCAGCACGTGATCGGCGACCAGCGCCGCCGCGTCGATGCCGCAACCCTTCAGCGCGCCGGAATAGCCGCCAAAGGCCGACACCTCGAACACGATGGGCCCGTCCGGGGTCAGCGCGATATCGACGGTGGTAAAGGTCAGCCCGAACGGCGCCTGCGCGCGGCGGCCCAGTTCGATCAGCTCGGGCGAGGGATCGAAGGGCGCGTATTTCCCGCCCGAATGGATGGTGGTGTTCCACGCCCCGGCCTGCCCGACGCGGGCATAGGTGCACACATGCTTGCCATTGAGAAAGACCATGCCCAGATCCTCGCCCGAAAGCTCGGCCTTCTGCTGGACGTACATCACCGGGTTGTCCGCCTTGAACGCGGCGATCTGCGCATCGGCGCCCGGATCATCGGCATCCAGCAGCACCATGCCACGCGCCTTGGTGGAAAACAGCGGCTTGAACACCGCCGCGCCGAACCGGTCCAGCGCGGCGCGGGCGCCGCCGATATCTTCGGTGACGACGGTGGGGGGCATGGGAATGCCGGCGGCGCGCAGCGTGACGGTGCAGGCCAGCCGGTCCATCAGCCGGATCACGTTCTGCGCGGGCGAAAACACCCGCACGCCCGCCGCCTCTGCCATGCGCAGCATCTCAAGCCGGTCCAGCGCGTCGGGGCTGTAGGTTTCGGCCACCTTCTTTATCACCAGCCCGTCCATCCGGCACAGGTCCACGCCGTCACAGATCAGCCGGCCCGCGGCAAGGTCCAGTTCCGCCCGGCCCATGTCGATCACCTGGCGGTGGCCCGTGCGCGCGGCAAAGGCATCGGCCAGCGTTTCGGTCGACCATTTCCCGGGGGTGCCGATCACCCCGATGCGTCTAGTCATTGAACAGATCCTTCACGGGCAGCCTGAACCGCGCCTCGCGCCCCGCGGGCACGCCAAGCGCGGTTTCAAGGATGTATCGGGCGCGCAGCAGCATCTGCCGCGCAAGATATTGATCGACCACGAAACGGGTCGAGCTGGCGAAGCTGCGGGCAAGCCCCAGCGCAAGGCGGTATTCGAATGTCGCGTCCTTTTGCCGGCGGGCGAATTTCGCGGCCATGGCATGCATGTCGCAGGCCACCCCGGCGATCCGGGCGCGGGTCTGCGCATCCAGCACCTGAAGGCGATAGTTGGACACCATGAAGACCGAAACGTCCT
>CAXICP010000064.1:0-11973 GCA_964022595.1 uncultured Salipiger sp. | reverse complement strand
CGCGGTGATCTACTGGCATGTGGGCGGCGCCAAGGAAGACCTTTTCGCCGAGATCGCCGCCTCGATCACCGGATCGCTGTCCGGCGGGCTGGATGCCGACATGCCCTGGGATGCGCGGCTTCGGCAGGTGTTTCGCAACTATCGCACGCTGGTGCATCGCCATCCCGCCGTCGCGCCCCTGCTTGGGGCGCAGATGACATCGAACGGCGTGGCGAACCTTGACTGGGTCGAAACGATCCTGTCGGCGCTGCACGAAGGGGGCTACCGGGGCGATGCGCTGCGCCCGGCCTTCAACGTTCTGGTCGGCGGGCTTGCGGGTTTCGTGACCATGGAACTTGCCCCGGCCCCGGTCGGCAAGGCCCGCACCGCCAGCAAGGACTGGCAAGACCTGTTCGCCCGGCGCGTCGCGCGGATCGACCCGCAGGCCTATCCGCTGACCTCGGCGGCGCTGCCGGACATCACCAATCGCATCTTCGTCCTGCGCTGGCAGAACGGCGCCGATGTGCCCTATAGCGACAGCTTCGAGCTGCTTCTTGACCTGCTGGTCGAAGGGCTGAAGGCCCGCGCGCCCGCCGTTGACTGAACCCTCCCTCCCTGACTGCACAAGGAACGACCCATGAACCTGCCCTTTTCCAAGACCCGCCGCCTTGGCGACACGCTGTATCTTTCGGGCGAAATCGGCTTTGGCCCCGATGGCACCGTCCCGGCGGATATCGAAACGCAGACGCGCAACATCTTCGGGCGCATCGAAGCCACGCTGAAAGCCGAAGGCATGACCCTTGCCAACGTGGTGTCGGCCACCTGCTATCTGACCGATGTCGGCGATTTCGCCGAATTCAACCGCGTCTATGCGGAATATTTCTCTGATCCGCTGCCGGTCAGAACCACCGTGCAAAGCGGGTTGATGATCGACGCTAAGGTCGAAATCACCGTCATCGCGCAGGCATGACACGCGCGCGCTGCCATCCGGCAGCGCCGCCTCCGGAATCTGGCGGAAGTTCCATGGCAGAGTTTATCGTACTTGGTGCCGGCATGGTCGGCGTCTCCACCGCGCTGGCCTTGCAGGCGCAGGGCCACGCGGTCTCGCTTGTCGATCGCAAGTCGCCGGGGGCTGAAACGTCCTTTGGCAACGCCGGCATCATCCAGGCCGAGGCCGCCGAGCCCTACGCCCTGCCGCGCGACATGGCGACGCTGCTGCGTTTCGCGCTTGGCCGGACCAACGATGTGACATGGTCGGCGCGCGGCGTGGCCGAGATGCTGCCCGCCCTGTGGCGCTATTTCCGCAATTCCACACCCGCGCGCCACGCCCGGATTTCGCGCACCTACGCCAGGTTGACCGAACGCGCGACCCGGGACCACGCGCCGCTTGTCGATGCGGCGCGGCTGGGCAACCTGATTTCGCGCGATGGCATGGGCATCCTTTACCGCGACCCGGCGGGATACGCCGCCGCCGTGGCCGATGCCGAACGGATGCAGCGCAGCTACGGCACGCGCTTTCGCGCGGTCGATGGCGCCGACTACGCGCGTGAGGATGCCGCGCTGCTGAAGGCGCCCGCAGGGGTGATCCACTGGCTTGACAGCTGGACCTGCGCGTCCCCCGGGGGGCTGACGGCGGGCTATGCCGATGTTTTCACCCAAAAAGGGGGGAGGCTGCTGACCGGTGACGCGGCCAGCCTGGCGCAGGCGGGCGCCGGCTGGCAGGTCGATACCGCGCAGGGCAAGGTGCGGGCGCAGCACGCGGTCGTCGCGCTTGGCCCCTGGTCGCCGCGTCTGCTGGCGCGCTTCGGCTATCGCATCCCGATGGTCTACAAGCGCGGCTACCACGGACATTTCCAAGCGCCGCGCAGCCCCGTGCGGCCCGTTCTGGACGTGGCAAGCGGGATCGTGGCGACGCCGATGACCACGGGGCTGCGCCTTGCCACCGGCGCCGCGCTGGTCACCCGGAACAGCCCCCCCGACACGCGCCAGCTGACGCGCGGGCGCGCAGGAATAGCCGAGCTGATCCAGATTGGCGCGCGCATCGACGAACCCCAGTGGTCCGGCGCCCGCCCCTGCCTGCCGGACATGCTGCCGCTTGTGGGCGCGGCGCCGAACCACCCCGGCCTGTGGATGAACTTTGGCCACGGGCACCAGGGCTTCACCCTTGGCCCGACCACCGGCGCGCTGCTGGCGCAGATGGTCGCCGGGCACACCCCGGACGGGTTCGACGCCCTGATGCCCGCGAACCGGAGCGTGACATGACCTTCCATACCGCCGCGCTGTCCGACGCCCTGTCTCGGGCCGAAGCCGCCTACCGCGCCCGCACCCCGCAAAGCGCCGCAGCGCTGCACCGCGCCGCCCATGTCCTGCCGGGGGGCAACACCCGAAGCTCGCTTTGGGCGGCGCCCTATCCGCTGTCGATCACCGGCGGCGCGGGGTGCCGCATCACCGACGCGGATGGCCATGAATACGTCGATTTCCTGGGCGAGTTCACCGCCGGCATCTTCGGCCACACCTGCGCGCCGCTGGAACGCGCGCTGACAGCGGCGCATCGCGGCGGCTTTGCCCTGTCGTCGCACACCCCCTATGAAACCGAGCTGGCCAGCGAACTGGCGACGCGGTTTCCATCCATCGACAAGCTGCGCTTTGCCAATTCGGGAACCGAGGCGAACATCATGGCGCTCACCACCGCAAGGCTGGTGACCGGGCGCAGCCGCATCGTGGTGTTCGCCGGGGGCTACCATGGCGGGGTGCTGACCTTTGGCGCGGGCAACGCGCCGGTGAACCTGCCGCTGGACTTTGCCGTGCTGCCTTATAACGACCCGCAGGCCGCCGCGCGGGAATTCGCCGCTTCTGGGGACCGCATCGCCGCGGTTCTGGTCGAACCCATGCAGGGCGCGGGGGGCTGCGTGGTCGGAACGGCCCCATTCCTGCAAACCCTGCGCAAGCTGTGCGAGGCCAGCGGCGCGCTGCTGATCTTCGACGAGGTGCAGACGGCCCGCATGGCGCCCGGCGGCGCGCAGGAACGCCTTGGCATTACGCCCGACATGACCACGCTGGGCAAGATCTTTGGCGGAGGTCTTGCCTTCGGGGCGTTCGGCGGGCGCGCGTCGGTGATGGAACGGTTCGACCCGTCCCGCCCGGACGCGATCCCCCACGCCGGGACCTTCAACAACAACCGCCTGACAATGGCCGCCGGTCTTGAAGCGGTGCGCCACCACCTGACCGCCGAAGCTCTTGCCGCCCTGTTCGATCGGGGCGAAGCGTTTCGCGCCGCCCTGAACCAGCGCTTCGCGGCCCATGGCGGGGCGTTTCACGTCACGGGCATGGGGTCGATCATGAACATTCACGCCGCCGGGGATGACGCCGCCACCCGCCGGGACCGCCTGCGGTTGCTGCATTTCCTGATGATGGAACAGGGGTATTTCTTTGCAGCGCGGGGCCTGATCGCGCTGTCTTTTCCCCTGGGCGATGCCGAAACGGGCGGCTTTCTTGATGCGCTCGACACCGTGCTTGCGGGGCGCTGACGGCGCCACGCAAGCACGGCGAGGGGCAAGATTACAGCGCGCTTGCCGACAGCGTGTCGCAATCGTTCATGTTTCCGGACTCGTAGCCGGTGTCGAACCAGCGCGCCCGCTGCTCAGACGTTCCATGGGTGAAGCTGTGCGGGTTCACGGCCTGCTCGGCGCGCCGCTGCAGGTAGTCATCGCCGATCCGCTTGGCGGCGTTGATCGCCTCGGTGATGTCGCCCGGTTCCAGCAGATCGTTGACGCCATTCGCCCAGATCCCGGCAAGGCAATCGGCCATCAGCTCGACCCGCACCTGCAGCGCGTTCGCCTCGGTCTGGCCCACCGATTGCTGCCGCGCGTTGACCTGGCCCAGCACGCCAAGCTGGTTCTGCACGTGGTGGCCCACCTCGTGCGCGATAACATAGGCGGCGGCGAAATCGCCCTCGGCGCCCAGTTCCTGCGCCAGCGTGGCAAAGAACGCGGTGTCCAGATAGGCGCGCCGGTCGGCGGGGCAGTAAAACGGCCCCGTCGCTGCCGAGGCGCCGCCGCATTGCGATTGCACCGTCCCCGAGAACAGCACCAGTTCGGGTTCCTGGTAGGCATCGCCCACTTGCGCCGGGAATTTCGCGTTCCAGACATCTTCGGTGGTGGCCAGAACGCGGGCGGCGAATTCGCCCGCCTGCTGTTCCTGCGCCGACAATTCGCGCGGCTCGGACGAGGTGGCCGTGCTGCCACCGCTGGCCATGTCAAGGATGGGGCGCGGGTCGATGCCAAGCGCCCAGCTGACCACGACGATCGCCACAAGGCCAAGCCCGCCGACGCCCCCGGCAATGGCACCGCCGCGCCCACGCCCGCGCCGATCGATGACATTGTCGCTTCGCCTTGTCCGTCTCAGTCGCATCGCAAATCCTGCCGCATTACAAATTCGTGAGCCAACGAGCGGACCGCCGCAGGGGTTCCCTGAAAGCCGGGGGGCGTTTTACCACGCGGTCGGATAATGCACATAAGGCGAATTATGTTCACACCCGTTGGCCCACGCCGCCCTTATCCCGGGTCGCGATTGTCCTGAAGCCATTGCCGCACCGTTTCAAGCTTGTTCTCAAGGTGATCCTTCAGCACTTGCGACAGCCGTTTGCCGTCGCGCGTTTCAAGGCATTCCATGATCTGCTCGTGCTCGTCCGTTGCCTGTTTCCAGCGTTCCTGCGTCATGTTCGCCACGTACCGCGCCCGGCGCACGCGCGCGGCAAGCGAGCGGTACTGCGTCGCCAGCGTGTCGTTCCGGGCGGCTTCCAGGATCGCCTCGTGGATCTTCTGGTTCACCTCGAAATACTTGGAAAGCTCGCGCTTGTCGTAATGCTTGAGCATCTGTCGGTGCAGAACGCGGATGCGGCCGATTTCCGGGTCGGTGATGTGCTTGCAGGCAAGTTCACCGGACAGCGCCTCAAGCGCGCCCATCACCGGGAACACCTCGTCCAGATCCTCGGGGGTGATGCGGCTGACCCAGGCGCCCCGGTTCGGTTCCAGCGACAGCAGCCCTTCGGTGGCAAGCACCTTGAGCGCCTCGCGCAGGGGTGTGCGGGACACACCGTAAAAGGTGCAAAGGTTCTTTTCGGGCACGCGGATGCCGGGGGCAAGATCGCCGTTCACGATCTGCTCGCGAATCGCGTCGGTCAGCTCTTCGTGCAGCGATTTGCGGCGAAAGACCGTTGGCGTCGGAAGAGCTGTGTTCATCTCTGGTTTCCCCTGTGAAACGACGGGCCGCAGGCGTGCGGGCCGATGCACCCCGTCTGCATGCATAATTTTTCATTTTTGTCTGCGCACGGCAAGTGCCCGCCAGTTTAGCCTGTTTTCCCCGGGAAAGGCCAAAAATCTAATCGGTTGACAGCTTGCCGTCAAAATGCATTCATAATTCACATTGTCGCAGAGGGGTCGTGCCCGCCTGCGGCGCCAGGGAGGACACCACATGACACACAGGGCAGGACGCCATTTTCTTCAGATCCCCGGGCCAAGCCCGGTGCCCGACCGGGTGCTGCGCGCGATCTCGGCGCAGACCATGGACCATCGCGGCCCCGATTTCGCCGAGGTGGGCAAGGCGGCGATCGCGGGGATGAAGACGATCTTCAAGACCGACGCGCATGTCTTCATCTACCCCTCGTCCGGCACCGGCGCCTGGGAAGCGGCCCTGGTGAACACCGTTGCCGAAGGCGACAAGGTGCTGATGTACGAAACCGGCCATTTCGCCACCCTGTGGAAGAAGATGGCGGCCCGGCTGGGGGTAAGCGCCGAGTTCATCGAAGGCGACTGGCGCGGCGGCGCCGATCCCGACCGGATCGAAGCGCGCCTGCGCGAAGACACCGCGCATGAGATCAAGGCAGTCTGCGTGGTTCACAACGAAACCTCGACCGGGTCCGTGTCGCCCATCGCGCAGGTTCGGCAGGCCATCGACGCGGCGGGCCACCCGGCGCTTTTGATGGTCGACACCATCTCGGGGCTGGCGTCGATCGATTTCCGGTTTGATGAATGGGGCGTGGATGTCGCCGTTTCGGGATCGCAAAAGGGGTTGATGCTGCCCCCCGGCCTGTCGTTCAACGCGGTCAGCGAAAGGGCATTCGAATACTCGAAAACCAACGGCATGCGCCGGTCCTACTGGGACTGGCAGGAAATGGCCGCGATCAATCCCACAGGCTACTTCCCCTACACCCCCGGCACCAACATGCTTTACGGCCTGAACGAGGCCATCAAGATGCTGCACGAGGAAGGGCTGGACAACGTCTTTGCGCGCCATCAACGCCACGGCGCGGCCACCCGTTCAGCGGTGCGGCACTGGGGGCTTGAGGTGCTGTGCGCCCGGCAGGGCCAGGAATCCGGCGTGCTGACGGCCGTGCTTATGCCCGAAGGCCACAGCGCGGATGCCTTCCGCGCCACGGCCTTGCGCCATTACGACATCTCGCTGGGCAACGGGTTGTCCAAGGTTGCCGACAAGGTGTTCCGCATCGGCCATCTTGGCGACATCAACGACCTGACGCTGGCCGGCACCCTGACGGGCGTCGAACTTGGCCTGCGCAAGGCCGGCGTTCCGCACAACGAAGGCGGGGTCGCCGCCGCCATGGCCGAACTGGAACAGACCGCCTACGAGCCGCTCGCCGCAGAGTGACCAGGCGCCATTCGTGCCCGCGTTGACGGGCACCGCATACCCGGCGGCGCCGCCGGGTAACGGACGGTTGCGCCTTGGAGGAGGCGCGGCGCCCGACATCGTAATGGGAGGAGAGACCATGACACACGTAGCACGGCCCCTGCGCGGCATCGCCCTGATCGCCGCCGCGGCGGCGACAGCCACGCCCGCGCTTGCCACCGACTACCCTGAACGCACGGTGGAAATCATCCACCAATATGGCCCCGGCGGCGGCACCGACCGTTTCATCCGCGCGATTTCCGAACCGATGCAGAACGCCACCGGCGAAAGCTTCGTGCCAATCTCGATCACCGGCGGGGGCGGCGTTCCGGCCTTTGTCACCTTCATGCAGCGCCCCGCGAATGGCTACACGCTGGTCTCGCTCAGCCCCGATGACGTTATCAACCACGCGCTTGGCCGGATCGACCTGTCGAACGTCCAACCCCTGGTGCGCATCCAGTACGATCAGGGCCTGCTGCTTGTGTCCAGGGACAGCGAGATCCGCAGCGTTGACGACCTGCTTGCCGCCGAGACGGCCGAGCCGGGCGGCCTCAAGGTCGGGGTGACCGGGTCGGCGGGGTTCGATGATGCGCTGATCGGCCTGTTCAACCAGCAGGCCGGGATCGAGCTTGCCACCGTGCCCTTCGGCGCCGCCGAGATGGTGTCGAACACGCTTGGGGGGCATCTTGACATGATGTACGAGGAATACGGCCCCACGCGCGGGCTGATCGAATCCGGCGACCTTGTGCCCATCGTGCTGTTTTCGGACGAACGGCTTGCCGAGCTGCCCGATGTGCCCACCGCCGCCGAACTTGGCTATGACGTGACGCTTGGCCGCTGGCGCGGTTTCGGCATCCGCCCCGACACGGACCGCGCGCAGATCGACACGCTGGTGTCGCTGTTCAAGGACGCCGCCGCCGATGAGGGGTACAAGAAGGTCGAAGCGGACAGCGCGCTTCAGTACCGGTCCGAATTCATGGGCCCGGATGAATTCGAGACCTTTCTCGACGCGGAAATCGAAACCTACAGCACGATCATGAACCAGCTCGGCTACTGATCCTGGCGGCGCGGCGGGCTTGCGGGCCCGCCCCAGCCTGGGGAGGGGCTGGCGACATGCTACATAAACTGTCCGAAGTGGTTGTCTTTGCGGCCCTCACCATCGCGTCTGTCGCGCTTTGGTTCACCGCCGACGCGCTGCCCGTATCGAAACGCTATGCCCAGGTCGACAGCGACATGTGGCCCAAGCTGGTGTTCGGGGCGCTGGCGATCTGCTGCGCGATCCACCTTGCGCAAAAGGTGGCGGGGCTTATGGCCGCGCCATCGGGCACGCCGCGCACGCTTGACGAAGAGCTCGAGGCATATGCGCCGCAGGGCTATTACAAGCGGCTGATCCTGACCGGCGCGCTGATCGTCGGCTATTTCTTCGCGCTGCAACATGTCGGCTTCCTGCTTGCCACGCTTGCGTTCCTTTGGGCGGGCACCTTCATCCTGCCCTACCGCAATACGCTGGCAAGGCTGCTTTTCGCCCCCGTCTTTACCCTGCTTCTGGCGGCCTTCTTCAGCTACGGGCTGTCGCTGTCGCTGCCCCGGGGCACGGACATCTTCTACGACCTCAGCCAAGCGCTTTACTAAGTCGCCCCAGCACCGGAGAATCCCATGCTAGATGCATTCGTGTCCGCCGCCGGGTACATGGTCGGCAATCCCATGAGCTTTCTGCTGATCCTGTTCAGCGTGATCTGGGGCATCGTCTTTGGCGCCGTTCCCGGCCTGACCGGCATCGTGGGGGTGGCGCTGCTGATCCCGTTCACCTTCGCCTTCGACCCGACCGAGGGCATGCTTTTGCTGGGCGGTGTCTACGTGGGGTCGACCTTTGGCGGGTCGATCGCGGCGATCCTGTTCAACACCCCCGGCTCGCCCGAGGCGGCCTGCACATCGCTTGACGGCTACCCGATGGCCAAGCGCGGCGAGGCCGGCAAGGCGCTGGGGATCGCGCTGGCCGCATCGGCGGTGGGCGGCATCTTCGGCACGCTGGTGCTGATGTTCGCGGCCCCGCCGCTGGCCCGGCTTGCGCTGCAATTCGGCCCGGCGGAATATTTTGCCCTTGCGGTGCTGGGGATCACGGCGATCGCCTCGATCGGGGGCGGCTCGCTGGTCAAGGGGCTTATCGCGGGGCTTCTGGGGCTTGCGGTGGCATTGATCGGGCTTGATCCGCTGACCGGAACGGCGCGGTTCACCTTCGGGAACATGATGCTGCTGACCGGGGTCAGCTTCATCGCCGCCATCATCGGCATCTTTGCCCTTGCCGAGGTGCTGCAACGCTTTGCCGATGGCCCGCCCAAGGGCGAACAGCTGACCCAGGTTTCAACCCAGCTTCCCAGCCTTGCCGAATTCATGGCCACGAAGGTCACGCTTTTGCGCTCCTCGGTCATCGGCACCATCATCGGCGCCCTGCCTGGCGTCGGCGCCACCACCGCCGCCTTCATCAGCTATTCCGAGGCGTTCCGCTGGTCCAGAAAGCCCGAGCTGTTCGGCAAGGGTTCGCCCGAGGGGATCGCCGCGCCGGAATCGGGCAACAATTCAGCGGTGGGCGGCTCGATGATCCCGCTGCTGGCGCTTGGCATCCCCGGGTCAGCCACCACCGCCGTGATGATCGGCGGGCTGACCATCCACGGCATCGTGCCGGGGCCGATGCTGATGCAGAACAATTCGGACCTGGTCTATTCGGTGTTCATCGGGATGCTGCTGGCCAATATCCTGATGCTGGTCTTCGGCCTGCGGGCGGCGCGGCTGTTCGCCGTGGTGCTGCGCGCGCCCTACCAGCTTGTGGGGCCGGCCATCGTGGTGCTGTGCATGACCGGGGTCTTCGCTCTGAACAACAACGTGTCGGACGTGGCGGTGATGCTGGTGTTCGGCGGGGTCGGGTTCTTCCTGAAAAGCTACGGTCTGCCGGTGGCAAGCTTCATCATCGGGCTGGTGCTTGGCCCCATCGCCGAGGTCAGCCTGCGCCAGGGCCTGATCCTGGCGGATCACGACATCATGACGCTGGTCAGCCGCCCCATCACCGGCACGCTGCTGATCCTGTCGGCGCTATCGCTGGTCTATGGCATCTGGGGGCAGATCCGCCGCCAGCCGCCATCGAACGGCGCCCCCGATGCGCAGCCCGAAACCAGCTAGCCAGCTGGCAAGGCACATCCAAACCATTGCGATCCGGCGAATTTCGGCCCGGAAACGCCCCCTTCATGCCCAAAGCCAAAGAGGCCACACGATGAACGCTCCAATGCCTCAGCGCAACGCAACACCCGCCGCCCGCGCCGTCGCCCGATCCCAGGCCTTTGAAAGTGCGCTGTCCAGCGCCATGGAGGGCGGCACCGATTTCGGCGCCTTCACGCGGGGCCGCTATGCCACCGACGCGTCGATCTACCAGATCATGCCGATGGGCGTGGCCTATCCCAAATCCACCGATGACATCGCCGCCGCGCTTCAGATCGCTGCCGAACACGGCGTGCCGGTCATCGCGCGCGGCGGCGGCACATCGCAGAACGGGCAGCCCATCGGGCGCGGGCTGATCCTGGACATGTCGCGCCATTTCAACGAGATGCTGGATTACGACCCGACCGCGCGCACCGTCACCGTGCGCCCCGGCATGGTGCTGAACACGCTTAACGACCGGGCGCGGCAGGACGGGCTGTTCTTTCCGGTGGAACCCTCGACCGCGTCGCGCTGCACCATCGGGGGGATGTGCGGCAACAACTCGTCCGGCGCGCGCTCGCTGCGGTTCGGCAAGACGGTGGACAACGTGCTTGCGATGGAAGGGCTGATGCATGACGGCGACAGCTTCCGCCTTGATGCCGCGCCCTGGTCGGAAAACGCCTCGCCCCGGATGCGCGAGATCATGAGCAGCCTCACCGCGCTGGCCGACACCCACCGCGACCGCATCGCCGAGATTTTCCCCAAGGTCCAGCGCCGCGTCGGCGGTTACAACCTGGATGAACTGCTGCCGGCCCAGCCGAACCTGTCGCGCCTGCTGGTCGGCTCCGAAGGCACGCTTGCCGTCAGCACCGCCGTCACGCTCAAGCTGTCGACCCTGCCCAGGCATCGGGTGATGGGCGTGTGCCATTTCCCCGATTTCCGCAGCGCCATGGAAACCACGCAGCACCTTGTCGCGCTTGGCCCGGTCGCTGTGGAACTGGTGGACAACAACGTGCTGGTCATGGGGGCCGACATTCCCGCCTTCGTGCGCACCATCGGCGACATCACCAAGGGCACGCCCAACTGCCTGCTGCTGTGCGAATTCGCAGGCGATGACCTTGATGCGCTGAAGGGCGATCTGAAGCGGCTGGATCAGTGCATGGCCGATCACGGCCACGCCGACGCGGTGGTCGAGGTGATCGAACCGCACCGCCAAAAGGCGGTCTGGGGCGTGCGCGAGGCTTGCCTCAACATCATGATGTCGATGAAATCCGAAGGCAAGCCGGTGTCCTTCATCGAAGATTGCGCCGTCCCGCTGAAACATCTTGCCGATTACACCGACGGCATCACCGATCTGTTCGAACGCCACGGCACGCGCGGCACCTGGTATGCCCATGCGTCGGTCGGCTGTCTGCACGTGCGGCCCATCCTCAACATGAAGACCGAGGAAGGCGCCAGGACCATGCGCGCCATCGCCGAAGAGGCCGCCGACCTCGTGCGCAAATACAAGGGCTCGTTCTCGGGCGAACATGGCGACGGGATTTCCCGGTCGGAATATGTCGAGCCCATGTTCGGGGCCGAACTGACCCGCGCCTTCGAGCAGGTGAAAGACAGTTTCGATCCGGAAAACCGGCTGAACCCCGGCAAGATCGTGCGCCCGCTGCGCATGGATGACCGCGATTTGATGCGCTTCAAGCCGGGGTACAAGACCCAGCTGCCCGCCGCGCCCGCGCTGGATTGGTCCGACTGGGGCGGTTTCGGCGGCGCTGTCGAGATGTGCAACAACAACGGCACCTGTCGCAAACTGTCGGGCGGCACCATGTGCCCGTCTTATCGCGCGACCCGCGACGAACAGCACCTGACGCGGGGCCGGGCCAACACCCTGCGGCTTGCCATCTCGGGGCAGCTTGGCGAAGACGCTTTCACCTCGCCCCAGATGAAAGAGACGCTGGACCTGTGCGTGTCCTGCAAGGGCTGCAAGCGCGACTGCCCCACCGGGGTCGACATGGCGCGCATGAAGATCGAGGTGCTGCACCATTATCACAAGCGCCACGGGTTGCCGCTGCGCGAACGGCTCATCGCCCACATGCCGCGCTATGCCCCGTTTGCCGCGCGCCTTGCGCC
>CAXICP010000063.1:0-12007 GCA_964022595.1 uncultured Salipiger sp. | reverse complement strand
GACACGGGGAATCGAGGAGACCGTCATGACCGGAGAGCTTTCGCCCATCGACAAAGCCAAGTTCGTGGCCGCCAAGCGCGCCGCGGCGTTCGTCGAGGACGGCATGAGGGTCGGTCTGGGCACCGGGTCCACCGCCGCCTGGCTGGTGCGCTGCCTGGGCGAGAGGGTGCGCGAAGAGGGGCTGTTCTTCAAGGGCGTGCCCACGTCGACCCGCACCGCCGATCTCGCCCGCGAGGTCGGGATCGAGGTCATCACCCTGGAAGAGGCGCGCTGGCTGGACCTGACCATCGACGGCGCCGACGAATTCGACGGCGAGCTGAACCTCATCAAGGGCGGCGGCGGGGCGCTGTTGCAGGAAAAGATCGTCGCCACCGCGTCGGACCAGATGATCGTGATCGCCGACGCCGCCAAGGAAGTCGAGACGCTGGGCGCCTTTCCCCTGCCGGTCGAGGTCATCCCCTTTGGCTGGACCGCCACCCAGGCCCTGCTGGAAGAGGCGCTGGTGTCGATGGATGTCATGGGCCGCGACAGCACGCTGCGCATGAACGGCGACAAGAGCTATCGCACCGACGAGGGCAACCTGATCCTGGATCTGCACCTGACGCGCATCGGCGATCCGCGCCAGATGGCGCTGATCCTGAACCAGATCCCCGGCATCGTGGAAAACGGCCTGTTCATCGACATCTGCGACCGGGTGGTGATCGGCCACGGCGACGGGCGGGTCGAAACCCGCGACATCAACGCCGGCACCGTCGAAGAGCGCCTTCTTGACCTTGGCGAAAGCGACAACCTCTTTCGCGACGTCTAGCCGGGGCGGGGCGCACTGGCCATCGGCGTGCAGCTGTGGGATACCCTTGCAAGGCAGAAGAACGGCCAAGGACGGGGTGACCCAATGAGCGATTTCGACTACGATCTGTTTGTCATCGGCGGCGGCTCGGGCGGCGTGCGGGCGGCGCGCGTCGCGGCCTCGGAAACCGGCGCCAGGGTCGCGCTGGCCGAACAGGACCGCTATGGCGGCACCTGCGTCATTCGCGGCTGCGTTCCCAAGAAGCTGATGGTCTTTGCCAGCGAATACGGATCGGTCGTCGAAGACGCGCGCGGCTATGGCTGGGACCTGTCCGAAGGCGTGTTCGACTGGACCGGCTTTCAGGGCAAGCTGGCGGCGGAACTTGACCGCCTGGAAGGCGTCTATCGCAGCCTGCTGAAGAACGCCGGCGTCGAAAGCTTCGATGCGCGCGCCACCGTGGTCGATGCGCATACGGTCAGCCTGTCCACCGGTGAGCGGTTCACCGCGAAACACATTCTTGTCGCCACCGGCGGGCGCCCGGTGCGCCCCGAAACGCCCAACGCCCACCTGGGCATCGTCAGCGACGACATCTTCAACCTGACCACGCTGCCCAAAAGCATCCTGATCGTCGGCGGGGGTTACATCGCCTGCGAATTCGCCTGCATCCTGCACGGGCTGGGGGTCGAGGTGACGCAGTTCTATCGCGGCGCGCAGATCCTTCGGGGGTTTGACGAAGAGGCGCGCGGGCTGATCTCGGATGCGATGCAGGAACGCGGGATCAAGCTGCACCTGGGCACCGATATCGTGGAAATGCGCTGCGCGACCGATGACGACATGTCCGGCGAAACGCAGGGCGCGGTGCCGATGGGCACCCCCATGCACGAGGCCGGCGTCGAGGCGCCGCAGGATGCGGACGGGCCGATCTGGGTCAAGGCCACCAACGGCGAGGCGCGGGTGTTCGACCTTGTGTTCTTCGCCACCGGGCGCACGCCCAACACCGACGATATCGGCCTGCAGGATGCGGGCGTGGAACTGGGGCGCCGGGGCGAAATCGTCGTGGACGAATACAGCCGCACCGCCGTGCCGTCGATCTGGGCCATCGGGGATGCGACCAACCGCGTCAACCTGACCCCCGTGGCGATCCGCGAAGGCATGGCCTTTGTCGAGACAGCGTTCAAGGACAACCCCACGCCGGTCGATCACGACCTGATTCCGTCGGCGGTGTTCACCCAGCCCGAATTCGGCACCGTGGGCCTGTCCGAGGAAGAGGCGCGCGACCGCGGCCCGATCGAGGTCTATTCCACCTCGTTCCGCCCGATGATGACCGCCTTTTCGGGCCGCCCCGACCGGGTGCTGATGAAACTGGTCGTGTGCAAGGACACCCGCCGCGTGCTGGGCTGTCACATTGTCGCCCCGAATGCGGGCGAAATGATCCAGCTGGCGGGCATCGCCATCAAGATGGGCGCGACCAAGGAAGACTTCGACCGGACCGTGGCGGTGCATCCCACCATGTCCGAAGAGATCGTGACGATGCGCAATCCGACGCGAACGGCTTGAATCCGCGCGCGCAATGCACAGGTTATCGCTGGACAAGGGTATCCAGAGGGAAAGAGGGACAGGAGTTCATGGCAGGAAACAGCGGCGGCCCCTGGGGCGGCGGTGGCAATCAGGGCGGTTCCCGCCCGCCTGAAAACGGCGGCGGTGGCAATCGCGGCGGGCGCAGGCCCGACGATCCGCAGATCCCCGAGATCGACGAGCTGATGAAGAAGGGGCAAGAGCGGCTGCGCGTGCTGATGGGCGGGCGCGGTGGCGGCAATGGTTCGGGCGCGCCCTCGGGTGGCTCCGGCGGGCCGGGCTTTGGCAAGGGCACCGTCGCGATCGCGGCGCTGGCCGCCTTGGGTCTTTGGGCCTACATGAGCTTTTACACCGTGCGCCCCGAAGAACAGTCGGTAGAACTGTTCCTTGGGGAATACAGCTCGACCGGCGAGCCGGGCCTGAACTTCGCGCCCTGGCCCTTTGTCAGCGCCGAGGTGGTGAACGTCACCTCCGAACGCACCGAAACCATCGGCGGCGCGCGCGGGGGCGATTCCAACGGGCTGATGCTGACCACCGACGCCAATATCGTCGACATCGAATTCCAGGTGGTCTGGAACATCGCGGATCCGTCGCGCCTGCTGTTCAACATCAGCGATCCGCAGCTGACGGTGCAGGCGGTATCCGAAGCGGTCATGCGCGAAATCATCGCCGCGTCGAACCTTGCGCCCATTCTGAACCGTGACCGGGGTCTGATCGCCGATACCGCGATGGAGGTGATCCAGGCCACGCTTGACGAATATGAAAGCGGAATCAACGTGGTGCGGGTCAACCTTGACACCGCCGACCCACCGCGCGAGGTGATCGACGCCTTCCGCGAAGTGCAGGCCGCCGAACAGGAACGCGACCGGCTGGAACGCCAGGCTGACGCCTATGCCAACCGCGTCGTGGCCGAAGCGCGCGGTGATGCCGCGCAGATCCGCGAAGAAGCGGAAGGCTACCGCGCCCAGCAGATCAACCAGGCTGTCGGTGAGGCATCGCGCTTTCTTGCCGTGCGCGAGGAATACGCCAAGGCGCCCGAGGTCACGCGCCGCCGTCTTTATCTTGAGACGATGGAACGCGTGCTGGGGGATGTCGACAAGACCATTCTGGACCAGAGCGTGACGGGGGACAGCGGCGTCGTGCCCTACCTGCCGCTCAACGAGCTGAACCGCCGTCCGGCGGGGGGGAACTGATCCATGCGCAAGACAGCTTACATCCTGCCCGCCGTGGTCGTGATCCTGGTGCTTTTCCTGTCGTCCATCTTCGTGGTCGACGAACGGGAAAAGGCGCTGGTGCTGCAGTTCGGCCAGATCCGCGCCGTCAAGGAAGAGCCGGGGCTGGCGTTCAAGATCCCGTTCATCCAGGAAGTCGTGTATTACGATGACCGCATCCTGTCGCTGGACACCGACACGATCGAGGTCACGCCGTCGGATGACCGCCGGCTCGTGGTCGACGCCTTCGCGCGTTACCGTATCGCGGACGTGGTGCAGTTTCGCCAGGCCGTCGGTGTGGGCGGGCTTCGCACCGCCGAAGATCGTCTTTCGGGCATCCTGAACGCGCAGATCCGCGAAGTTCTGGGCGCCGATCAGGTCACCTCGGACGTGATCCTGTCCGCCGACCGGCGCCAGTTCTCGAACCGCATCCGCGATGCGGCGCGGGCCTCGGCCCGTTCGCTGGGGCTTGATGTGGTGGACGTGCGGCTCAAGCAGACCAACCTGCCGTCGCAGAACCTTGAAGCGACCTTTGCCCGGATGCGGGCGGAACGCGAACGCGAAGCCGCCGACGAGATCGCGCGCGGTAACGAGGCGGCGCAGCGGGTGCGCGCGCTGGCCGACCGGACCGTGGTGGAAACCCGTTCCGAGGCGCAGCGCGATGCCGACGTGACGCGCGGTGAAGCCGATGCCGAACGTAACAGCATCTTTGCAGAAGCCTTTGGTTCGGATCCGGAATTCTTCGCCTTCTACCGGTCGCTTCAGGCCTATGAGACGGCGCTGACCGGGGAAAATTCGCGCATGGTGATGACGCCCGACAGCGAGTTCTTCGAGTATTTCAAGAACCAGGGCTCGCAGGTTCTGGTCGACGGATCGGCAGCGAACGCCGCCCCCGAAGACGCCGCGCCTGCGGATATCGCGGCCGAACCGGTCGACGAAACCCCCGAACCCGAAGCCGAGGCGCCGTCGTCGCCCGGCGCCGGGCAGGGCAACGCCCCCGAGGCCCCCGCGACCGAGTGATCGCGCAAGATCGGCGGGCCGTGCAGGCCCCGGCAAACGGGGGGCTGGTGTTCGCGCACCGGCCCCTTCGCGTTTTGCCCCGGCGCGCATGCTCGCGGGGTGGCCACGATGCTTCACATGCACTTGAGAGCCTGCAACCTTTTATTACGTGGTCTGCGCGCATCACTATGTTAGCTTTACTGTAGAGGAGGCACGGAGGTCGCGCGCGCCCGGGCGTGGCACTTGCCGCAACAAAGGAGTTCCAGGTGAAACCCTTAGCACTTGCTGAAACACAAGACTCACGGCCGCTTCGGTTGTTCTGGCTGGCGACGCTGTCGATTTTCCTGATCGTGTCGCAATCGCTCATGGCCCGCGCGCAGGGCATGCCCGAAAGCTTCGCGGATCTTGCCGACCGCATCAGCCCGTCGGTGGTGAACATCACCACCTCGACCATGGTCGCCGGTCGTACCGGGCCGCAAGGCATCGTTCCCGAAGGGTCGCCCTTCGAAGATTTCTTCCGTGAATTCCAGGATCGCAACGGCGGCGAAGGCGGCCCGCGCCCGCGCCGCTCTTCGGCGCTGGGGTCGGGTTTCGTGATTTCCGAAGACGGCTACATCGTCACCAACAACCACGTCATCGACGGCGCGGACGAGATCGAGATCGAATTCTTCGAAGGCTTCACCCTGCCGGCCGAACTGGTGGGCACCGATCCGAACACCGACATCGCGCTTCTCAAGGTCGAAGCGGACGAGCCGCTGAAATACGTCTCGTTCGGGGACAGCGACGTGGCGCGCGTGGGCGATTGGGTCATGGCGATGGGCAACCCGCTGGGGCAGGGCTTTTCGGTTTCCGCCGGGATCGTGTCGGCGCGCAACCGGGCGCTGTCGGGCACCTATGACGATTACATCCAGACCGATGCGGCCATCAACCGGGGCAATTCGGGCGGTCCGCTGTTCAATATGTCGGGCGAGGTGATCGGCGTGAACACCGCGATCCTGTCGCCCAACGGCGGCTCCATCGGGATCGGTTTCTCGATGGCATCCAACGTGGTGCAGAAGGTCGTCACGCAGCTGAAGGAATTCGGCGAGACCCGTCGCGGCTGGCTGGGCGTGCGGATCCAGGATGTGACCCCCGACATGGCCGAGGCGCTTGGCCTGGCATCGCCCACGGGCGCCATGGTGTCGGACGTGCCCGAGGGGCCGTCCAAGGATGCCGGGATGCGTGCCGGGGACGTGATCGTCAAGTTCGACGGCAAGGACGTTGCCGACACGCGCCAGTTGGTGCGCATCGTCGGCAACACCGAAGTCGGCAAGTCGGTGCGCGTGGTGGTGAACCGCAATGGCACCACCGAAACCCTGCTGGTGACCCTTGGCCGGCGCGAAGAGGCCGAGCGTACCTTCCCGGCCAGCCAGCAGCTGGCCCCCGAGGACGAGCCGGCGGAAAGCCAGATCATGGGGCTGACGCTGTCGCCGCTGACCGGCGAGCTGCGCGCCGAGATGGGGCTGGATGACGGCGCCACGGGCCTTGCCGTCACGGCGGTGGACGAGACGGCGGAAGCCTTCGAAAAGGGGCTGCGCCCGGGCGACGTGATCACCGAAGCGGGCCAGGCAGAGGTGCAAAGCATCACGGACCTTGAAGGCAAGATCGACGAGGCGCGCGAGGCGGGCCGCAAGTCGATCCTGCTGCTGGTGCGCCGCGGGGGCGATCCGCGCTTTGTTGCGCTGTCGCTTGAAGAAAGCTGACCGGACGGGCCTTTTTCGGCCCGGACTGATGGGGGCGCGCCCGGCTGGGCGCGCCCCTTTTGCATGGCTGGATCAGACCTCGGCGATTTCGTCGATGGGGGTGGCCAGAACGCCTAGGGCGCGCGCGCTTTCCAGCGAAAGCTGCCCGCTGGGCAGGCCGCGCCTTTCCTGCCAGGCCCGGATGGCGGCGGTGGTGGGCGCATCGAGCCTGCCGCTGATCGGCGCGCTGAAATAGCCCCGGGCGGCCAGCGCGCGCTGCACGGTCGCGACCATCTCGAAGGTGAATTCCCGGGGGCAGGGGCTGGCAAAGATCAGCTCTTCGCGCGGGGTGACGACCCGGGGCACGGGCGCGCGGCGGTAGATCGGCGGGCGGATCACGGTGCCGTCTTCGGCGATCTCGGCCTGCACGACCTGCACTTCGCCCATGACATGTTCGTAGACGGCCGGGGTCACTTCGCGTGCCTGGCAGGTGCCGTCGGCCAGCCTTTCGGGGCGCGGGGCGTCGATGTCGGGCCAGGGATCATCGCCGGGCGCAGGCGGCGCGCAGGCGGCAAGGCGTAGCGCCAGGGCGGCGGCCAGGAGGGGCGGGCGGATCATCTGCTCGGGCCTTCGGGTGGTTTGCGCGGTTTGCGCGGTTTTGCGGGCAGGGTAACGGGTTTGGCGCGGTGGGGGAAGCGGTCGGATCATGGGCGCCGCCCTGGCGGAACGCGCGAAATTGATGGCGCAGGCAAGGCGGGGGCTGGCGCCGGGCGGCGCGGCTGACTAGGACATTGCGCAGGACTGCTAGAAGGAGACGATCCAGCCATGGCCAAGATCACCTATATCGAGCATGACGGCACCGAACACGTGGTTGACGTGGCCACCGGGATGACCGTGATGGAAGGCGCACGCGACAACAACATCCCCGGCATCGACGCTGATTGCGGCGGCGCCTGCGCCTGTTCGACCTGCCATGTCTACGTGCACCCCGACTGGGTCGAGAAGCTGCCGGCCAAGGACGACATGGAAGTCGACATGCTGGATTTCGCCTATGAACCTGACGAGACACGGTCGCGCCTGACCTGCCAGGTCAAGGTGACCGACGCGCTGGACGGGCTGATCGTGCAGATGCCCGAGAAGCAGATCTGAGCCGGGCGCCGCGCCAGTCGTCTCGCGGGTGGGCAGGGCTTGCCCGCGGCGCGTGGCTGCTGTCGAGCCTGTGGCTGGCGGGGGCTGCCGCGGCGCAGACCGTCGTTTCGGCGCAATACGCGCAGCCGGTGACGCGCTACGATCACGGTGTGCTGGGGGACGCGGTCGAGTGGGGCACGCTTCGGCTGGGGCTGGAGGGCGGCGGCGCCGTTGCGCTGCGCCTGCCACAGACGCGGGTGTTCGAGGATCTGGCGCCCCGGCTGGTGGACCTGGGCGGGCAGGTGGCGGCGCTGGTGGTGGAAACGGATCTGTCGCTGGGCGCGCGCGTTGCCCTTTACGGCCCGGACGGGGTGATCGCGGCGGGGCCTTTCATCGGGCAGCGGCATCGCTGGCTTGCCCCGGTCGGGGCGGGCGATCTTGATGGCGATGGATTGACCGAGATCGCCTATGTCGACCGCCCCCATCTTGCCCGGGTGTTGCGCGTCTGGCGCTACGTGCCCGGCAACCCCGACCTGCAGCCGGTGGCGCATCTTGCGGGTTTCACCAATCACCGCCTTGGCGAGGACCGCATCACCGGCGGGCTGCGCGATTGCGGCGCGGGCCCCGAGATGGTGCTGCCCGGCGCCGACTGGGCGCGGCTGATGGCGGTTCGGCTGGTTGGGGGGACGTTGATCGCGACCGATATCGGCCCCCATGATGCCGCCGCGCTGACAAGGGCGCTGACCTGCCGCTGAGCGCCTGCGGGCGCGCGAAGATCGGCCTTTGCTTTCGGGCCCGACAGGATTACTCAGGGCGCCATGAGATTGCTGTTTCTTGGGGATGTGATGGGTCGCGCCGGGCGCGCCGCCATCGCGGAGAACCTGCCGCGCCTGCGCGACGCTTGGAAGCTGGATTTCGTCGTGGTGAACGGCGAAAATGCCTCGAACGGGATGGGGCTGACGGGCGAACATGCCCGCGCCATCCTGGATGCCGGCGCCGATGTGGTCACGCTGGGCGATCACGCCTTCGACCAGAAGGACATGCTGAGCTTCATCGAGAGCGAGCCGCGCGTCATCCGACCGCTGAACTTTGCCAAGCAGGCGCCCGGGCGCGGGGCGGGGCTGTTCACGGACCGGCGCGGGCGCAAGGTGCTGGTCACGCAGGTGCTGGGGCAGGTGTTCATGAAACGGCCCTTCGCCGATCCGTTTTCCGCCATGGACGAGGTGCTGCGCCGCCATCCCATGGGCGGGCAGGCGCAGGCGATCGTGGTGGATGTGCATTGCGAGGCGACATCGGAAAAGATGGCGCTGGGGCATTTCTGCGACGGGCGCGCCAGCATGGTGGCGGGCACCCACACTCATGTGCCCACGGGCGACGCCCAGATCCTGCCCGGGGGCACCGGCTTTCTGACCGACGCGGGCATGTGCGGCGATTACGACAGCGTCATCGGAATGGACAAGACCGAGCCGCTGCGCCGCTTCGTGACCGGCATGGGCAAGGGGCGATTCCAGCCGGCGCTTGGCGATGCCACCCTGTGCGGGCTGTTCGTGGAAACCGACGACAGGACCGGCAAGGCGGTTCGGGTCCGGATGGTCCGACAGGGCGGGCGGCTGGAATCCTGCGGCCCCGAGGCCGGCTAGCGCGCAGCCCCGCTTGCGCCGCCGGGCGGGGACCGCCAGAATGCGGCGGGTTTCACAGGGACGGGCCATAGCTTTGATGCAATTCACAGAACTCGGCCAGACTGCTCAGGCCTGGGTGACGATTGCCACGGTAGTGGCGATGTTCGTTCTTTTCGTCCGCGAACAATACCCGACCGAGGTGGTGGCGATCGGCGGCGTCGCGGTGCTTCTGGCGCTGGGGGTGCTGCCCTATGACGCCGCGCTAAGCGTGCTGTCGAACCCGGCGCCCTGGACCATCACCGCGATGTTCATCGTGATGGGGGCGATGGTGCGCACCGGCGCGCTGGATGCCTTTGCGACCTTTGCGCAGACGCAGGTGTCGCGCCGCCCGCGCCGAGGCGTGGCGGTGATCATGCTGGTGGTGATCGTGGCCTCGGCCTTCATGAACAACACCCCCGTGGTGGTGATGATGCTGCCGATCTTCGTGCAGATTTCGCATTCGCTTGGGGTGCAGCCGTCGAAACTGCTGATCCCGCTCAGCTATGCGGCGATCCTTGGGGGGACGACGACGCTGATCGGCACCTCGACCAACCTGCTGGTGGACGGGGTGGCGCGCAGCGCGGGGCTGGAGCCGTTCGGCATCTTCGAGGTGACGCCGCTGGCGCTGTTCCTGGCGGCCTGGGGGATGTTGTACCTTGCGGTGGCGGGGCGGTTCCTGCTGCCCGAACGGGTGTCGATGGCGGGCATGCTGTCGGACCGCTCGCGCATGAAATTCTTCACCGAGGCGGTCATCCCCCCCGAAAGCAACCTTGTCGGGCGCGAGGTGCTGGGGGTGCAGCTTTTCAAGCGCGAGGGCGTGCGCCTTGTCGACGTGGTGCGCGGCGATCATTCGCTGCGCCGCGATCTTCAGGACGTCACGCTTGAGGTCGGCGACCGGGTGGTGCTGCGCACGCAGATGACCGAACTGCTGAGCCTGCAGCGCAACAAGTCGCTCAAGCGCGTGGATCAGATTTCGGCCACGGAAACCACCACCGTCGAGGTGCTTATCACGCCGGGCTGCAAGATGGTGGGGCGCTCGCTTGGGGCGCTGCGGCTGCGGCGGCGCTATGGCGTCTATCCGCTGGCGGTGCACCGGCGCAACCAGAACATCGGGCGCAAGCTGGACGATCTGGTCGTGCGGGTGGGCGACACGCTGCTGCTGGAAGGCGCCCCCGAAGACGTCAAGCGCCTGGCCGAAGAGATGGAGCTGGTCGACGTGTCGCACCCGTCGGCCCGTGCGTTCCGGCGCGGTCATGCGCCCGTGGCGATCGGCGCGATGGCGGGGATCGTGATCCTTGCCGCGCTTGGGGTGGCGCCGATCCTGGCGCTGTCGGTGATCGCGGTGGCGGTGGTGCTGCTGGCCCGCTGTATCGACGCGGACGAGGCGTTTTCCTTTGTCGAGGGCCAGCTGCTGGCGCTGATCTTTGCCATGCTCGCCATCGGCGCCGCGCTGGAAAGTTCGGGCGCGGTCGAGCTGATCGTGGGCGCGGTGGCGCCGGTGCTGGAAACGCTGCCGGGGCCGTTGCTGATCTGGGCCGTGTTCCTGCTGACCTCGGTGCTGACCGAGGCGGTCAGCAACAATGCCGTCGCGGTGGTGGTCACGCCCATCGCGATCAGCCTTGCGCTGGAACTGGGGATCGACCCGCGCCCGCTGGTGGTGTCGGTGATGGTCGCCGCATCCTGCAGCTTTGCCACGCCCATCGGCTACCAGACCAACACGCTGGTCTACGGGCCGGGAGGGTACCGCTTTTCCGATTTCCTGCGGGTGGGCGTGCCGCTGAACCTGACCGTGGGCGTGCTGGCATCGCTGCTGATCCCCGTCTTCTGGCCGCTGGTGCCGTGATAGGCGCGGTCAGGCGGCGCGGTCAAGCGGCGCGGGACATCTGCAGGATAAGGTCCAGCACCAGCGCGGCGGGATCGACGTTGACGGCGCGGGCGTGGCGGGCGCGGTCGCCGGCCTGCTGGGCAAGTTCGGCCCAGTGCCGCCCGCTTTGCGGATCGGGGGCAAGCCGGGCAAGGACGCGCGATTCATCCGGCGCGGCCTCGGGGGCGGGGGGCTGGCCGGTCACGCCGGTGCGCGCCAGCCGCGCCATCAGCGTGTCGATCAGCGTCAGCGTCAGGTCAAGCCGCGGCTCGTTCGCCTTTCCCGCGGCGCTTTCGCCAAGCGCGATGGCGCGGGGCCGGTCAAGCCGGGGCGCGGTGCCGATCAGCGCCACGATATCGGCATACAGGCGCAGCCCGGCGTGGTTGAGCAGGCGGATCGCGGCGCCCACGGACCCCGAGGACAGCGCCGCCAGCGCCTGGGCATCGTCCGGGCGAACCTCGGCCCCGGCCTGGCCAAGGGCGCGGGCCATGTCATCCGGGCCAAGGGGGGCAAGGCGCAGCTCGCGGCAGCGCGAGCGGATCGTCGCCAGCAAGCGCGACGGCTGGTGCGCCACCATCAAGAGCGTGGTGCGCGCGGGCGGCTCTTCGAGCAGTTTCAGGATGGCGTTGGCGGCGCTGGGGTTCAGCTCGTCCATGGCATCGACGATCACGACGCGCCGCCCGCCTTCGGCAGAGCTGAGCGAGAAATAACCCTTGAGCTTGCGCACCTCGTCGACGGTCAGCTGGGTCTTCAGTCGCTTGGCCTTGTCGTCCCAGGACCGGCGCAGCAGGAAAAGCCCCGGCTCGGACAGCGCCAGCATCCGGCGGGCGACCGGGTGATCGGTGGAAATGTCCAGCGTTTCGGGCGGGGGCGGCGCGCCGAACAGCCCGTCTTCGTCGACCGGCGGCGTCGCCAGCAGGAACCGCGCGATGCGCCAGGCAAGCGTGGCCTTGCCCAGCCCGCGCGGGCCGGTCAGCAGCCAGCCATGATGCAGCCGCCCCGTTGCATAGGCGTCAAGGAACGCCGCCTCGGCCCGGTCCTGCCCGAAAAGACGGGTGGTTTCG
>CAXICP010000062.1:0-12028 GCA_964022595.1 uncultured Salipiger sp. | reverse complement strand
TCCGCCTCAAGGAAAACAACCTGCGGATCAAGTTCGACGACACCTCGGTGGGAAGTTTTCCAAACAACGACTGGCAGCTGACAGCGAACGCGTCCACCAACGGCGGAGCCAACTACTTCGCCATCGAGGATGTGACCAGTTCGCGCACGCCGTTTCTGGTCGAAGCGGGCGCGAAAACCAGCGCGCTTTACGTGGATAGCACTTCTCGGGTCGGCGTTGGCACGGCATCCCCCGTCGTAGAACTGCACGTGGCCGATGGCGACACTCCGACGTTGCGGCTGGAACAGAATGGATCAAGCGGGTTCGGCACGCAGGTCTGGGACGTCGCGGGGAATGAAACCAACTTCTTTGTTCGCGACGTGAGCAACGCGTCGACCTTGCCGTTTCGGATCAGGCCGGGGGCAAGCACCAACGCGATCAATATCAACAATGACAACAATATCGGGTTTAATGTCGACAGGTCGGACTATCCGCTGCACATCAAGCGCGCGACCGGTGCCTTGCAGGACATGGTCAAGCTTGAGAACAACGGCGATGTGACGATGATCTTCAGCAACACCAACGGGGCCGCGGCGACGCCGGAATGGAAGCTGGCCAGCTTCAACGGTGATTTCTTCATCGGCACGCCGACGACCGCGGGGGCCGAATTCCTGCTGTCCAACACCGGCGATCTGACCATCACCGGCAACTTCATTTCCGGCGGGACCACCTTGACCGTGCCCGATTACGTGTTCGAAGACGACTATGATCTGATGACCCTGGCAGAGGTGCGCGAATTCATCGACGCCAACGGTCATTTGCCGCGTATCCCGTCTGCGGGCGAAATCAACGCCGGCGGCATCAACCTGAGCGAAATGCAAATGGCGCTGCTGGAAAAGATCGAAGAGCTTACGCTTTACACGCTGGAACAGCAGGCCGAGATCGCGTCGCTGCGGGCCGATCTTTCCGCGCCCCGGCAGGACTAGCCCCTGATCGGCGGGGCCTGTTGCGGCCCCGCACGCCCCCGGGCCGCATGCGGTCCGGGGCGATGTTTTCCTTGATACCACTGTCAGCTTCATGGTTCAGTCTGATGGGCGCCGCCACCGGCGCGCCGCGATACAGAAGGCCTTTTCCAATGTTTCCCAGATCGTTCAGGGCAGGGCTTGTCGCCGCCGCGATGGCTTGCGCGCCCGCCCTTTGCCTTGCTGACGAACCGCAACCCGTCCAGCAGCACAATTCCAACGCCGTGTGGTTCGAGAACTGGGTCGGCCTTAGCGGAGCGTCAATGACGGTGCGCGCCCCCGACGGGCGCATCGAAACAATCGAGGCCGCGTCGGGCACCCCGGTCTATCGGCTGGACCCCCAGCACGGCATCGACGGCGTCTATCGGTACGAGATCACCGCCGCGACCGAGGAAACCGTCGCCATCGTCAACCCGATCGACAACGGCCGCGGCGAACAGGCCGCGAGCTCGATGAAAAAGCCGTTCTACATGAGCGGCCATTTCACCGTTTCCAGGAACGTCATCATCACCCCCGAAGACGTGCAGGAAGAATAAACTTTCTTCCGATACATCTGCTGCGGCAGGCTTCATCAATTCGAATATCGGAAGACCATGACAAGACTGAATTTTTCCCTTTTCGCCGGCAGTTCCTGCGCGGCGCTCATTTCCGCTGCGGCCGCCTTTGCCGATGTGGTGCAAGTTGACGATCTGATCGTGCAGGGCGGCCTTTGCGTCGGGTTTGACTGCGTGGAAGGCGAAGTCTTTGATTTCGTGAGCATCAAGATCAAGGAAAACAACGCGCGGCTGCTGTTCGAAGACACGTCGACGTCGTCAGCCTTTCCGGGCAACGACTGGCAGCTGACGGCGAATGCGTCCGCCAACGGCGGGGGCAACTACTTCGCCATCGAGGATGTGACCGGAACGAAAACGCCGTTTCTGGTCGAAGCAGGCGCCAGGACCAACGCGCTTTACGTCGCCAGCTCGTCAAGGATCGGCGTCGGCACGGCGAGCCCGAGCGTTCTGATGCATGCGGTCGATGGCAACTCGCCGACCCTGCGGCTGGATCAGGACGGATCAAGCGGGTTCAACCCGCAGGTCTGGGACCTTGCGGGAAATGAAACCAGCTTCTTCATTCGCGACGTGACCAACGATGGGCAATTGCCGTTTCGGGTCATGACGGGGGCGAGCAGCGACGCGCTTTACGTCGACACTGACAACGATATCGGCATGGGGCTCGCACGGCCGTCCACGCCGCTGCACATCAAGCGCGCGACCGGTGCCTTGCAGGACATGGTCAAGCTTGAGAACAACGGCGACGTGACGATGATCTTCAGCAACACCAACGGGGCTGCGGCGACGCCGGAATGGAAGCTGGCCAGCTTCAACGGCGATTTCTTCATCGGCACGCCCACCACGCCCGGCCCCGAATTCCTGCTGTCCAACACCGGCGATCTGACCATCACGGGCAAGTTCATTTCCGGCGGGACCACCCTGGCAGTGCCCGACTACGTGTTCGAAGACGATTATGATCTGATGACCTTGGCCGAGGTGCGCGAATTCATCGACGCCAATGGTCATCTGCCGCGCATCCCGTCCGCGGGCGAAATCAACGCCGGGGGCATCAACCTTAGCGACATGCAGATGTCGCTGCTGGAAAAGATCGAAGAGCTTACGCTTTACACGCTGGAACAGAAGGACGCGCTGACGGGGCAGGCGGACAGGATCGCCGCGCTGGAAAGCGAACTGGCGCGGCTTGCGGCGCGCTGATCGCGGGGCTTGTTGGCGGGGGCCGCGGCTTCTAGACTGCGCGCGGCCCAACCGGTGATCTACAGCCCATGACTGACCAGAAGAACCCCTATCAGGCGCTGCCCCCGCGCCATTTCTGGCTCAGCGCGGTTGTCGAGCCGGGCCCGCTGGGGGTGACCGACCTTGTCGATCCGGGCTTTCGCATCACCCGGCAGGACCGGGTGGTCACCGCGGGGTCGTGCTTTGCGCAGCGCCTGCGGCAGGTGCTGGTGGCGCGGGGGTTCGATTGCCCCATCGCCGAACCCGCGCCGCCGATGCTGGATCCGGGCCATCACGCCCGGTTCAACTATGGGGTCTACAGCGCGCGGACCGGCAACATCTACACCCCCGCGATGCTGCGCCAGTGGCTGGGCTGGGCGCTGGACGGGGCGCCGGACGATCTGGAAACCTGGGACGACGGCGGGCGGGTGCAGGATGCGTTCCGCCCGGGGATCGAACCGGGCGGCTTTGCCGACCTGGCCGAGGCGCGGCGCGCGCGCAGCCGCACGCTGGACGCGCTGCGCCGATCGCTTGGCGATGCGACAGTGTTCGTGTTCACCCTTGGCCAGACCGAAGCCTGGCGCAACCGGCGCACCGGGCTAATCTATTCCAGCTGTCCGGGGACCGTGGCGGGCCGGTTCGACCCAGACCTGCACGAGCTGGTGAATTTCGAATATCCCCAGCTGTACGAAGATCTTGCCTGGTCGCTGGACCGGCTGCGCGCGCTGAACCCGGCGTTGAAGATCATCCTTACGGTGTCTCCGGTTCCGCTGACCGCGACCGCCGAACCGCAGGGCCACGCGCTGGTGGCCAATTGCTATTCCAAGTCGGTGCTGCGCGCCGTGGCGGGCAGTCTCGCGCGGCGGGACGGGGTCGATTATTTCCCCAGCTACGAACTGGTGACCGCGCCGCCGTTCCGGGGCATGTTCTATGCGCCCAACATGCGCACGGTCGATCCCTGGGGCGTTCGGTTCATCATGGATTGCTTTGTCGGGCTGTATGGCTGCCCCGAAGACGCCGCCCCCCAGGGCGCCCCCGCCCGCGATGACGAAGACCTGGTCTGCGACGATTTCATCCTGGACTATTACAATGGCGCCTGAAGCGCCGGTGTTCCTTGTGGGCGATTCCAACGCGGTTGCGATCGGCCTTGCCGCCCGCGCGGCGGGGCGGGCGATTCGGGGTGGGCCGGTGGGCATCGGGCTGGACCTTGAACAGCCGTTCTTTCGGGTGGAAAACGGTGATTTCCTGCTGCTGGGCGCCAAGCGGGCGCATCTTGTCGATGAATTCCGCGACCTGCTGCGCCACGATGGCCCGATCCTGAGCACGGCGGGATTCAACGCCCTGCGCTTTGCCCGCCGGCTTGACGATTTCACCGCGGCGCAAGGCGCGGCGCACTGGTCCGAGGTGATCTCGGAACAGGTGATGTGCCAGTTGATCCGCGACACCCGCGCCGAGGTTCTGGCGCTGTACAAGCTGCTGAACGATCATGGCCGGCGCGTGTATTTCCTGCATTCCCCGCAGCGCGGACCGGCGCAGTACCTGCCGACGCTGCGCGAGCTCGAAGCGCGGCTTGTCCCGATGGTGCAGCAGACCGGCGCGCGGCTGATCGACATCCGCGACCGGATCACCGGCCCCGACGGGCCGTGCCCCGAATATGCCCAGCCCGGCGATCCGGCCCATGGCAACGCCCGCATGGGCGCGCTGGCGCTTGACGCGCTGGACGCCGCGCTGGCCCACGAACCCTAGAAAGACCGCATGGCACTTGTTTCCTTCAGGCACGGGCTGGTGTTCGTGAAAACCGCGAAAACGGCGGGCACCAGCATCGAAACCGATCTGAGCCAGCGGCTTGAGGACGCGGCGATCGTCACGCCCATCCTGCCGCCCGAACCGGGGCACGTGGCGCGCAACTACCTTGGCCCCGACGGTGTGCCGCTGTTTCGCAACCACATGCCTGCCACGCAGATCCGCGCGCAGATCGGGGCCGAACGGTTCGATGCGATGACGCGGATCTGCGTGGAACGCGAACCGGTCGAGAAATGCATCAGCCATTTCCACATGCTGCGCAATTCGTCGCTGCACAACGCCGATGGCAGCTATCGCAAATCCTGGGCCGAATATGTCGAGGACGGCAAGTTCCCCGATTCCGTCGCCGTCTACACCGAACGGCGCGGCGCCGCGCGGGTCAGCCTGATGACGCATATCCTGCGCTATGACCGCCTTGCGCAGGATCTGCCGCCGCTGCTTGACGCCTTGGGCATCCCGGGGTTCGTGCTGCGCGCCCGCGCCAAGGCAGAATATTCGCGCAACCGGCTGGTGTTGCCCGCCGACGTGACCGCGCAGCAGCGGGCGCGGATCTACGATGCCTTTGCCGACACGCTGCAGGTCTGCGGTTTCGACTGGAATAGCGGCGCGCCCGGGGCATAAAGGTTGACCTTGGGGAAGTGCTTCGCGCAGTCTGGCAGGGTATTTTACCCAATGACTTCCCGGCCCCCGCGCGGGGCCACATATCACGAGGCCTTTGATGACCCTGTCCGGCATCGTTCACAAACCCTATGAAAAGCGATTCCTGCTGGCCCTGCTGATCGTGGCGGTGCTGGCCTACCTGTTCTGGACCGGCTCGCGCTACCCGGCGCTGAACGAAAAGGCGGTGATGTCCGGGGCGATCCAGCTAGAAGATGTGCTGAGCTTCGAGGCGAAATTCCCCATCACCGGCGACATGGGGCTGCTTGAACGGATCTTCTGGTCGACGCTGAACTGGATCAGCACCAACAAGAAGGGGATGACCTTTGGCGTGCTGTTCGCCGCGGCCTTCCTGACCGCCGGGTCCTACCTGCGCCGCAAAAGCTTTGACGGAGGCTTCAGCAACGCTGCGCTGGGGCTGGCCATCGGCACGCCGCTGGGGGTCTGCGTCAACTGCGCGGCGCCCATCGCGCGGGGCATGTACACCAGCGGGATGCGGGCGGAAACGACGCTAGGCGCGATGGTCGCTTCGCCCACGTTGAACATCGTGGTGCTGACGATGCTGTTCAGCCTGATGCCGATCTACATGGCGCTGACCAAGATCGCGCTTAGCCTGCTGATCATCCTGGTGGCGGTGCCGCTGATCTGCCGGCTGTTGCCGCGCACCGAAATCGCGCCCGATCTGCGCCGCCCCCAACCCTGGAGCGAGGCCGAACTTGGCGCGCCCTCCCCGCCAAGCGAAGGTGTGCTGCCCGCCGTTCTGGGCGTGGTCGCCGCCTACCTGCGCAATCTGTGGTACATCGTCAGGATGACCGTGCCGCTGATGATCCTCGCGGGCCTGCTGGGCACGGTGGTGGCGATCTTTCTGCCCGAAGAGGCGCTGATGGCGGCGGGGTTCTCGGCGGGTGTGCTGGTGCTGGTGGTGCTGGCGGGGGTGTTCCTGCCGGTGCCCATCGGGTTCGACGTGGTGATGGCGGGGGTGCTGCTGACGGCGGGGCTGGACCAGGGCTACGTGATGGCGCTGCTGTTCACGCTGGGCAGCTTTTCGGTCTATTCGTGGTTCATCGTGACGCAGGCGCTGGGGCTTCGCGCGGGGGTGCTGATGGCGGGGGCCGTGGCGATCTGCGGCTACCTGGCCGGGATCGGCGCGCAGGGCTACCACGAATGGCAAACCGACCGCGCGCTGAAGGAACTGCTGGGCGGCGCGCCCGCGCCATGGGGGGCCGCGATGGCCGCCGGGGCCGATCCCTGGACGGTGCGCAGCGCCGATGCCGGGCGGATCGCCATCAGCGCGCAGCGCTTTGCCCCGGCCTCGCCCGCGGCGCCGACCGGCTTTACCCGCCTTGAGGCGCGCGAGATCGGCATCGACAAGCCGCTGGAATTCTCGTTTCGCGACATGTGGCCGCCTTTCTGGGAAGGGCGCAGCCTTGCCAGCGGAGACATCGACGGCGACGGCGATCCGGACCTTGTGATCGCCTCGACAGAGGCGGGGCTGTACCTGTACCGCAACGACGGCGGGCGGTTTTCCCGCATGGGCGCCGACCTTGGCGCGCTGGCGGATCTGCCGGTGTTCAACGCGGCGCTGGTGGACGTGGACAACGACGGCTGGCGCGACCTTGTGGTGGCGACCTATCGCGGCGGCACCTTCCTGTGGCGCAACGTGGGCGGGGCCTTTGGCGCGGCGGCGCCCGAAGCGATCACGCCGGCGGACGAGGCGCCGCTTGCCATGGCGCTAAGTTTCGGCGATCCGGACCGGGATGGCGATTTGGACGCGGCGCTGGGGAACTGGGCGGCGGGCTGGTACCGGCGCATCCCGGGCGAGGAATCGCGCAACCGCATTCTGTGGAACGACGCGGGCCGGCTTGGCGCGCGCCGCACCGATCTGCCCGGCATCCCCGGCGAGACGCTGTCGATCCTGTTCACCGACCTTGACGATGATGGCGCCGCCGATCTGGTCGTGGGCAATGATTTCGACGTGCCCGATTACGTCTACATGGGCGACGGGGCGGGGGGCTTTGCGCCGATCACCCATGGCGATGGCATCATTCCGCATGTCACCACCACGACGATGGCGGTCAAGACGGGCGATCTGTCGGGGAACCTGCACCCGGAACTGTACCTGGCGCAAATCTCGGGGCGTTCGTCCGGGGTGTCGGAAAAGCTTAAGATGCAGCCGCTGGCGCGCTATTGCGACGCGATCCGGCACCCGGGCGACAAGGCCATCTGCGCGCGCAACATGCAGATCAAGAGCTGGTACAGGTCGGGCAACAATTTCGATCCGACCTATGCGGGCAAATGCCGCGAACTGGCCGGGCGCGATCAGGGCGAATGCAAGGCGATGCTGGTCAAGGACCTGGCGATCCAGCGCGGCGATGCGTCCATCTGCGCGCTGATCCCGGCGGGCCAGCCGATTGCGCGCAGCTATTGCGACCTGCATTTCCTGCCCCCCCGCCCCGTCACCGCGCCCGAGGCCCGCGACAGCCTTCAGCAGGTGCTGCGCTCGAACGTGCTGCTGGAATGGACCGGCGCCGCCTTCGAAGACACCGCCGCGCCGCGCGGGCTGGAGGTCGGCGGATGGAGCTGGGACACCAAGCTGGGCGATTTCGACAACGACGGCGATCTGGACGTGTATATCGTCAACGGCACCTGGGTGCCCAACGAGGTGTCTCCGTCCAACCTGTTCTTTGAAAACGACGGCACGGGGCGGTTCACCGAAAGCTCGGGGCCCTTCGGGCTAGAAGACTACCTGATGACGGCCGCCGCGACGCAGGTCGACATGGATGGGGACGGCGATCTGGATTTCGTGGCCCATCCGGTCAATGGCCCGCTGATCGTGTTTCGCAACAATGCCCAGGGCAGGGCCATAAGCTTCACGTTCGAGGATCACGCGGGCAACCGCGACGGCATCGGCGCGCGGGTCGTCATCACCGACGACACCGGGCGCAGCCAGATGCGCGAGGTTCAGCTTGGCGGTGGCTTCATGTCCTTTGACGCGCCCGAGGTGCATTTCGGCCTTGGCGCCGCGCAGCGCGTGACGCAGGCGCGCATCCGCTGGGCAACGGGGGGCGAAACGGTGATCGACGGGCCGCTGGACGCCGGATCGCGCTACCGCGTCCTGCGGGGCGCGGATCAGGACGGCTGATCCCGCCGCCGCGCGTCGAGAAACAGCCGCATCAGATCGCCCGACGTCGGGTTCGACACGATGGTCATCGCCGGGGCATAGGCGATTTCGTGCAGCGCAGCCCCCACCAGCAAGGGCGGTTCGGTAAGGTTCAGCTTGGCGACGACCGCTTCGCCCAGGGCGCGCCAATTGCCGTGGATCAGGTCGGTCAGCTGGCCGATCACCTCGGTATCGTCGCGTTCCTGGCGCACGAATTCGATCAGCGTCAGCGGCCATGACCCGCTGCGCGACCGCTCGTCGGCCCAGTCGATCAGCAGGGTTTCGATCTTGGCCCGCCCGGGCGCGGCGTGGATCGAGGCGATCAGCCGGTCCAGGTCGCGCCGCCCGATGCTGCCCAGCACCTCAAGGAACATCGCCTCTTTCCCGGGGAAGTTTGCATAGACCGCGCCTTTGGTGTATCCGGCTTCGGTCGCGATCGCGTCCAGCGAGGTGGCGTTGTAGCCGCGAACGGCGAACAGCGTTTCGGCGGCGGCCAGCAACCGGCTGCGGGTCAGCTGGACCGTTTCGCTTCGGGTCAGGCGCGGCCTCATGTTTTTGATCCTTGCGGTTGCGACATCCCCCGGGGCGGGGGTTGAAATCGTGATACCCAGCGGTATATTGATACTCAAGGGTTTTCGGGCGCAGGCCCGTTCCCTGCCTGGCCGCTGGCATTTCGCGGCCCTCATGACATTCGGATCGTAAGACCGCTGCCGCCCTGCTTGCGCGCGATGCGGTTTGCGACCCCGGTCGACACAGAAAAAGGAAACCCCATGGCCGACACAAGGACTCCAGTTCGATTCCACGCCGCCTTTGCCACCTCTGCCGGCGGCGCGATCGCCAGCTTCGCACCGATGGCGCCCGAAGCGCCCGCGCGGCCCGGCACGTCGGGTGACGCCGCGCGCGATGCCGAAGTCTAGGCACGCGCCAGGCGGGGCACCCCGCTTGACCTTGCGCGCCCCCCGCGCTTTGCTGGGGGCGCAACAGGCCGGACAGGGGCACCGATGACCACGACCAGATTGCCCTTTGACGATCTTGTGCAGCTTTTGGGGCGCATCTTTGCGGCGCAGGGGCTGCCCGACGATGTGGCCGGTATTCTTGCGGCCAATTGCGCGGCCTGCCAACGCGATGGCGCGCTGAGCCACGGAGTGTTCCGCATCCCGGCCTATGTCTCGACGCTTCGCAGCGGCTGGGGCCAGCCCGGCGCCATGCCGGTGATCGACGCGGGCGAGGGCGCTTTGATCGGGGTCGATGCGCGCGGGGGCTTTGCCCAGGTCGCGCTGGACCATGCGCGCCCGGCTTTGCTGGACCGGGTGCGCAGCCAGGGCGTTGCGGCGCTGGCGATCCGTCATTCGCAACATTTCAGCGCGCTGTGGCCCGATGTCGAACCCTTTGCCGAACAGGGGCTTGTCGCGCTTTCGGTGGTCAATTCCATGGCGGTGGTCGTGCCGCCGGGCGGCGCCACCCCGATTTTCGGCACCAACCCCATGGCCTTTGCCTGCCCGCGCGACGGCCAGCCCCCCTATTGCTGGGACCAGGCGGCCAGCGCGCTGGCGCATGGCGACGTGCAGATCGCCGCGCGCGAGGGGCACATGCTGCCCCCCGGCACCGGCGTTGACGGCGACGGCCAGCCGACCTGCGATCCCGCGGAAATCCTGGATGGCGGCGCGCTGCTGCCCTTTGGCGGGCACAAGGGCGCGTCGATCGCCATGACCATCGAAATCCTGGCGGCGGCCTTTACCGGCGGCGCGTTCTCGTCTGAGGTCGACTGGGCCGACCACCCCGGCGCCAAGATCCCCCTGACCGGGCAGTTCCTGCTGGTGATGGACCCGGCGCGCGCGGGCAGCGGTTTCGCCGCCCGGGTGGCGCAGCTGTCGGACGCGGTGCGCGCGGCGGGGCAGGGGCGGCTGCCGGGGGACCGGCGCCACCGCATCCGCGCGGAATCGGGCCGGCTTGGCGTGGCCCTTGGCGCCGGCGATCTGGACATGCTGAACAGCTACCTTTAGCGGCGCAGGATGCCTTCCATGGGGGCGATCTTGCTGCCGTCGCTGAAACGCGACAGCCGGTAGGGCGCCGGATCGGCCACCGGCACCGCGCCCGTCACAAGGTCGGCCATCAGCTTGCCGATCCCGGGCCCAAGGCCGAACCCATGCCCCGACAGGCCCGATGCGACGAAAAGCCCCGGAATGCCGCCGGGCACGCCTTCGGTGGGCGAAACGACGGGGATGATGTCGGGCATCACGTCGATATACCCGGCCCAGCGCGCGGCGATGCCGACGCCCTGGAAGGCCGGGTAATCCTGTTGCAGCTGCGCATAGACCTTGTCGATGGCCCGCGCGTCGGGCTGCGGGTTGTAGATGCGCGTTTCCTCGAACGGGGTGCGCTCGGTCGCCTTCCACTTGCGCGGGGTCTTCATTTCATCGACGAAACGCTTTCCCACCCGGAAGTTCAGCCGCGCGAATTCGCTTTTCAGCGCGGGAAAGAATTTCGGCGCAAGGCGGAAGCTGTCGGGCGTAAGTTCGTAAAGCGAGGTTTGCGGCCCCGAAATCGTGTAGCCCCCGTCGACCCGGCGGCGGAAGGTATAATCGTGGAACTTGAACGTGCCCTCGGGGCCGCCGGGCACGGGATCGGTGCGCAGCACGCTGCCCGTGGTCTTGAGCATCGGCAGGTCGATCCCAAGGTTGCCCAGGAACAGCCGCGACCAGATTCCCGCTGCCACCACGACCGATGTGCAGGCGATCGTTCCCTTTTCGGTCACCACGCCGGATACCTTCCCGCCCGAGATGTCCACCGTGCGCACGGCGCAATTCTGGTGCACCGTGCCGCCAAGCGCGCGCAGGGCGTTGGCCACGGCGGGCGCGGCCTTTTGCGGTTCGGCCCGCCCGTCGTGGGGGTTGTATAGCGCGCCCCTGATCGGGGCGGTCAGGCCGGGAAAGGCCGCCAGCGCCTCGTCCGCGGGCAGGACCCGGGCGGGGATCTGGTAGGAATTGAGGATCGCGCACCAGTCTTCTTCTTCCTTCAGCGCCTCGTCCGAGGTGACGGAAAAGGTGATGCCGCATTGGCGATAGCCAGTGTCGGCGCCAAGGCGTTCGTTCATGCCGTTCCACAGGCGCACGGATTCGACCATCAAGGGCATCTCGCGCGGGTCGCGGTGCGACAGGCGCACCCAGCCCCAGTTGCGCGACGATTGTTCGGCGCCCACGTCGCCCTTTTCGCACAGCGCGACCTTCAGCCCGCGTTCGGCCAGTTCAAGCGCCGTGCAGGCGCCGGCGATGCCCGCGCCGATCACCACCACGTCGACGGAGGCGGGCAGGGTCAGATCGTCGGGCACCGGGTCGGGGATCGGGCGAGAGTTTGGGATAGGCATCTGGAAACGGGTCCTTAGGCGTGGGGCGGCAGGGGGGCACCCTGTCGCTTGGCAGAGATATTGTCGCGCAGCCGGTAGGCGCGCAGATGCGCCTGGGGCGCAAAGCTCATGTAAAAGGGCTGGGTGGCAAGCGGTTCGATCCGCAGGCCCAGATCGGGGGGCGCAACGTCCAGCGCCCATTCGCTTAGCACGCCGCCCAGCATCGACCCCGTGGGCACGCCGCGCCCCGAAAGGCCGGTCATGGCGATCACGCCGGGGGCAAGGCCGTAAAGCCGCG
>CAXICP010000061.1:0-12063 GCA_964022595.1 uncultured Salipiger sp. | reverse complement strand
GCACCGCGATGGTGGTCCATGCGGCGGGATGCGCCTGACCGGTCAGCAGGCCCTGCATCAGCGTCGGCGCGTCGGTGAAATAGAACACCCAGGCCCCGCCGGTCGCCATGGCGATCACCACCCAGGCCGCCCATTTGGCAAGGCGCAGGCGCAGCTTGCGCAGATCCCAGCGGGACTGGCGGTGCAGGCGCAGGCGGGCGTTGCGGTCGCCCTCGATCCAGCGTTCCACAAGGATGAAAAGGTCGGTCCAGACGGTCTGCGGGCAGGCATAGCCGCACCAGACCCGCCCCAGCGCCGAGGTGAACAGGAACAGCCCCAGCCCCGCCATCACCAGCAATCCGGCGACGAAGTAGAATTCATGCGGCCAGATATCGATGAAGAAGAAAAAGAACCGCCGATGCGCCAGATCCAGCAGCACCGCCTGATCGGGAAGCGCGGGGCCGCGGTCCCAGCGCAGCCACGGGGTGACGTAGTAGATGCCCAGCATCAGCGCCAGAAGCCACCATTTCAGCGTGCGAAAGGGCCCGCTGATGCGGCGCGGAAAGATCGGTTCGCGCGCCTCGTACAGCGAGGGGGCAGAAGGTTGGGTGTCGGCCACGGGTGAATCGCTCCGGGATCTGTGCCTGTCTGAGCGTCCTTGTGGGCCGCGCGCCGGCCTCCCACCTTGATATGCATCAATTACTATATCACGGATGAAGCTTTCGCCGCCTCGCGCCGCAGCCAGGAAACGAAATGTCGCAGCGGCGGACGCATCACGCCGGGGCGGGTGACCAGCCAGTAGCCTTTCTTGCGCGAATCCTCGAACAGCAGGCGCACGCGGCCGGCGGCGATGTCGGGTTCGACGAAAAGGCGGGCGGTGATGGCGATGCCGTGGCCCTGGCGGGCGGCTTCGATCATCAGGTTGCCGGGCAGGCCGGTCATGCCCTGGCTGCAATCGCGTTCGATGCCGTGTTCGGCGAACCAGTCGGTGGCCTCGTTGGTGCCCAGTTCCTGCAGCCAGGGAAACCGGCGCAGGTCGGCGGGCGAATCGATATGGCTGTCCCCCACCAGCGCGCGGGCGGCGACCACGGCGATGGGCGATTGCACCAGCAATTCCGCATCCAGCCCGGGCCAGGTGCCGTTGCCATAGCGGATCGCCACGTCCAGCCCGCCCGGTTCCAGCGTGCGCAGCCCCGCCGACGGGTCGATGGTCAGGCTGATTTCCGGGTGCCGGGCGCGAAACCCCGGCAGGCGGGGCATCAGCCAGGTCGCGGCAAAGCCCGGCGTGGCCGAGATTTCCAGCGCGCGCCCGGCATCGCGCCCGGTCAGCTCGTCGGTGATGCGCGCCATGGCGCCGAACCCGTCCAGCAGCGCCTCGGCCAGGCGCTCGCCGTCGTCGGTCAGCGCAAGGCGCCGCCCCTGCCGGTCAAGCAGCGCCAGCCCCAGGTGGGTTTCCAGGTTGCGCATCTGCTGGCTGATCGCCGCGTGGCTGACCCCCAGCGCCGCGCCCGCCTTTTCGACCGAGCGGTGATCGGCATAGGCGGCAAAGGCGCGCAGCGCCGAAAGCGGGGGCAGGGCGCGCCAGTCCATGTCAGTTCAGCTTACATGTGGTCATCCTTCCTGACTCGCGTGAATCGCCTCTTGCGTCAATGATGAACGCATCAGACACACAGGAGAAGGAAGATGCTTGGAATACTAGCCAGAACTTTCATGACCGCCAGCCGCACCGCCCAGACCGAAGCCACTGATCGGCGCTGGACGCCGCAGTCGCGCGCCCTTGAAGAAGAGCGGCTGGCCCGGCTTCGCCTTGATGCCCGCCTGCGCTAGGCGGCAGGGGCGGAAAGTTGGGGCCAAGTTTAGCTATTCGCACGCGGGGTCTTGATCATACCGCGATCGCGACCATAGTGACGCTGTACCTCATGTGCCCGGCGTGCGAACCGGACCTGAAGACACGCCGGTGCCGCATCTGTGCGGCGCGTGCCAGAAGCGGCACCGGCGTCGTTCGCGCCCCCTGCCATGCGGCCACCCGCACGGGCGACCGCAGGCGGCTGCGCTATTCGTCTGGCTCGCCGCCGCCAAGCCCGTGGACATAGGTGGCGACGGCGCGGATTTCGGCCTCGCTCAGCTCGGCGCCGCCCATGGGGGGCATGACGCCATATCGCGCCTGATGCACCGTTTCGCGGATCGACGCGTAATCCCCGCCATATAGCCAGATCGCATCCGTCAGGTTCGGCGCGCCCTGCCAGCGATCGCCGGTGCCGTCCTCGCCGTGGCAGGACGAACAGTTGATGTCGAACACCTCGGCGCCGGCATCGACCAGATCGGGCGAAGGCGGCGTGCCCCCCGACAGGGTCATGACGAAATTGGCCACCTGGTCGATTTCCTCGCGCGGCAGCAGATCGTCGCGCCCGAAGGCGGGCATTTCGGAATAGCGCGCATCGTAATCCTCATCGTTGCGGATGCCGTGGGCGATGGTGAAATGGATGTCTTCCACCGTGCCCCCCCACAGCCAGTCGTCATCCAGCAGGTTGGGATAGCCGGTCGCGCCCGCCGCGCCCGAGCCGTGACACTGCGCGCACCAGGTGCGGAACACCGCCGCCCCGGCGTTCTGGGCATAGGTGTTCAATTCGGGGTCCTGCGCGATCGCGTCAAGGTCGACCGAGGCAAGCCGTTCGTTGATCGGCGCCAGCTCGCCCGCGTGGGCGACGATGGCCTTTTCGACATTGCCGCGCGTCGACCAGCCAAGGATGCCCGCGGTGGCCGAGCGCACGCCCGGCCAGGCGGGGTAGGCGATGGAATAGCCGATGCCCCAGACGATGCAGGCGTAAAAGATCATCAGCCACCACCTGGGAAGCGGCTTGTTGTATTCTTCGATCCCGTCCCAGGAATGGCCGGTGGTTTCGTAATCGTCGCCGGACTTGGACCGGTCGGTTTTCTTGTGGTCGCTCATTGCCGTTCCCTCAGTCCCTGGGCTCGCCGCCGGGGGCGCCCGCCGGTTTGTCCTCGTTGCGGAACAGGACGGTGGCCGCGTCCTGGTGGGCCTTGCGGCTGCCGGGGCGCAGCGCCCAGACGATCACGCCCACGAAGAAGACGAACATCGCCAGCAGGCCCCAGCTGTCCGCGAAATGGCGCAGCGCCGAATAGGTGTCGTGCATGTCGGTCTCCTTACCGGCTTGCGTCCGGCTCGAAGGTCGAGAAATCGACCAGCGGGCCGAGCATCTGAAGATAGGCAATCAGCGCATCCGCTTCGGAAATCCCCGGCGCGGCGTCGAAATTGCGCACGTTGGCGGTTTCGCCGTAGCGTTCGATCAGGCCGTCGTAGTCGCTGCCGGGATCGGCCTGTGCCCGGAAATCGGCGGCGGCGGCCGAGATCATCGCATCGGTGTAGGGCACGCCGACGAAGCGGTGCGTTTCCATCAGGTCCTGGATGTGTTCGCCGTGGATCAGCCTGGCTTCAAGGAAGCCGTATTTCGGCATCACCGATTCAGGCACCACCGATTGCGGGTCGCGCAGATGGTCCACATGCCAGCTGTCCGAATAGCGCCCGCCCACGCGCGCCAGGTCCGGCCCGGTGCGTTTCGATCCCCACTGGAACGGGTGGTCGTATTGCGATTCCGCCGCAAGGCTGTAGTGGCCGTAGCGTTCCACCTCGTCGCGCATGGGGCGGATCATCTGGCTGTGGCAGACGTAGCAGCCCTCGCGGATGTAGATGTCGCGCCCCGCCAGTTCCAGCGGGGTGTAGGGGCGCATGCCCTCGACATCCTCGATGGTATTTTCCAGGTAGAACAGCGGCACGATCTGCACCAGCCCGCCGATGGTCACGACCAGAAAGGCAAAGATCGCCAGCAACGAGATGTTGCGTTCCAGGACGCCGTGCTTGTCAAGAATTCCCATGATCGGCTCTCCTTATTCGGCCGGCTGGGCATGAGCCGTGGCGGCGCTGGCATCGACGGCCGGCGCCCGTTTCACGGTCATCCAGAGGTTGTAGCACATGATCAGCCCGCCAGCGACGTAGAGCAGACCGCCCAGGGCGCGCACCACGTACATGGGGAACTTGGCGGACACGGTGTCGGCGAAGCTGTTGACCAGGAAGCCGTTGGCATCGACTTCGCGCCACATCAGGCCTTCCATAATGCCGGTCACCCACATGGATGCCGCGTAAAGAACGATGCCGATCGTCGCGAGCCAGAAGTGCCAGGACACAAGGCCAAGGCTGTACAGGCGCTGGCGGTTCCACAGGCGCGGGGTCAGGAAATACAGCGCGCCAAAGGTGATCATGCCGTTCCAGCCAAGCGCGCCGGAATGCACGTGGCCGATGGTCCAGTCGGTGTAATGCGACAGCGAGTTCACCGCGCGGATCGACATCATCGGACCCTCGAAGGTGGACATGCCGTAAAAGCCGACCGAGATCACCAGCATCCGCATGATGGGATCGGTGCGCAGCTTGTCCCAGGCGCCCGACAGGGTCATCAGCCCGTTGATCATGCCCCCCCAGGACGGCATCCACAGCACGATGGAAAACACCATGCCAAGGGTCGCGGCCCAGTCGGGCAGGGCGGTGTAATGCAAATGGTGCGGGCCGGCCCAGATGTAGATGAAGATCAGCGCCCAGAAGTGCACGATCGACAGCTTGTAGCTGAACACCGGGCGTTCGGCCTGTTTCGGCACGAAGTAATACATCATGCCAAGGAAGCCGGCGGTCAGGAAGAAGCCCACGGCGTTGTGCCCGTACCACCACTGGGTCATGGCGTCCTGCACGCCGCTGAACACCTGCACCGACTTGCTGCCCCAGATCGACACCGGGATCGACAGGTTGTTGAACACGTGCAGCATGGCGACGGTGATGATGAAGGACAGGTAGAACCAGTTGGCCACGTAGATATGCGGCTCTTTGCGCTTCACGATGGTGCCGACGAACACGGCCAGGTAGGCCAGCCAGACGATGGTAAGCCAGATGTCGACGTACCATTCGGGTTCGGCATATTCCTTGGACTGGGTGCCGCCAAGGATGTAGCCGGTCGCCGCCAGCACGATGAACAGGTTGTAGCCCCAGAACACGAACCAGGCGAGGTTCCCTCCCCACAGCCGCGCGGCGCTGGTGCGCTGGACGACGTAGAAGGACGTGCAGATCAGCGCGTTGCCCCCGAAGGCAAAGATCACCGCCGAGGTGTGCAGCGGGCGCAGCCGCCCGAAGTTCAGGTAGCCCTCGGCCCAGTCGAAATTGAGCACCGGAAAGGCCAGCTGCGCGGCGATGAAGGTGCCCGCCAGAAAGCCCACGACCCCCCAGCCGGCGGTGGCGATCACGCCGTAGCGGATGACGTCATCCATATAGGACGTCTCGCGCACCCGTGCGGGCACCGGTTCGTCGGTCGTGCGCAGGGTCCACAGGAACATGCCCGCGGCCACCACGAAAATCAGGATGGCGTGTACCATGTAAGCCGGATCGCGTGCATAATTGGCTGCGATCAGCGCGAAGACCGCGACCACCCCAAGCACCACCAGCTTGATGTAATTGATCATTGTTCGTCCCTTCGTCTGACTCGCACGATTCGGATGCCGCACGAGCGGTGTTAGACTGCCCGGGCTTAATGGGGGTTCGGTCGCGCGCGCTCCTTGATCTGCATCAAGGCCTTCGCTTCGAAGGCTTGCGCATGGTCAAGGTGCGCCGTCCGGCGCGGAACTATGATCGGCCTGCCGATACATTTTCGAGGAGGACACAGGATGAGCTACAAGACGATTCTGACGGTGGTGACGGACCCGTCCCTTGCGCGGTCGACCATCGAACATGCCGCCGCCGTCGCAATGGATTGCGATGCGCATCTGGATGTCCTGTGCTTTGGCGTCGATCGCACGCAGACGGGATATTACTATGCCGGGGCCAACGCGATGGTGCTTCAGCAAACGCTCAGCCAGGCCGCTGCCGAGGCCGAGTCGCTGGTGGCAAGCTGCCGCCAGATCCTGGATGGCACCGATTGCCGCTGGGCCGTCGAAGAAGGCGTCGCGCAGCTGGCCGACATCGGGCGCCACGTGGCGGGGCGGGCGCGCTACGCCGATCTTGTGGTGCTGCCCAAGCCCTACGGCAAGGATCACGGCGTCGAGCTGGAACCGGTGACCGAAGGCGCGCTGTTCGAAGGACAGGCGCCGGTGCTGATCGTGCCCGAAGGGGCGGCGCCCACATCGACGCCGGCGCGCGTGGTGATCGGCTGGAACGAAAGCAACGAGGCGCTGCGCTCGGTCCGGGCGGCACTGCCGGCGCTCAAGGCGGCGGACACGGTGCATGTGGTCATCATCGACCCGCCCCAGCACGGGCCGAACCGGTCCGATCCGGGCGGGGCGCTATCGCAGTTCCTGGCCCGGCACGGGGTCAAGGCGGAAATCGACGTGCTTTCCAAGACCATGCCGCGCGTGTCCGAGGTGCTGCTGCGCCATGTGCAGGACGTGGATGCGGATATGGTCGTGATGGGCGCCTACGGTCATTCCCGCTTTCGCGAGGCGATCCTGGGCGGCGCGACGCGCAACATGCTGGAACAGGCGGGTGTGCCGGTGTTCCTGGCCCACTGATCGTGAAAACCCCGGGCGGGGGCGGTGCGCCGTTCCCGCCCGGCGGCGTCTGCCCGGTGGCCCGGGTCGGCGTCAGGCGAACACGCCGCCGTCGGCGTCGTCGCCCGCTTCTTCAAGCAGGCGGCTCATGTCGGGCACGGTGACGTGGCGCTTGCCGTCCAGCGCGATCACGCCATCCTTGCGCAGCGCCGAAATCTGGCGGCTGACGGTTTCCAGCGTCAGACCAAGGTAGTCGGCCATCGCCTCGCGCGTGAGCGGCAGATCGAACACCACGCCAAGCGTGGTGGATTGCGCGTTGGCCGCCGCATCGCGCCGTGCGATGATCGACAGAAGCGAGGCGATCTTTTCCCGCGCGGTCTTGCGGCCCAGCACCAGCATCCATTCGCGCGCGGCGTCCAGTTCATCCAGCGTCATCTCCAGCAGGCGCTGGGCGATGTGGGGCGTCTGGTTCATCATGTCCTCGAACGGGGTCTTGCGAAAGCAGCACATGACAAGATCGGTGGTGGCGGTCACGTCATAGGCCGCGGCGCTGCGCCCGGGGCGCCCTACGAAATCCGATGGCAGCAAAAGCCCCACCATCTGCGTGCGCCCGTCTTCCATGGTCTGGGTCAGGGTGGCGATGCCCGACACCACCGAGCCGACGAAATCCATGCGATCGCCCGACCAGATTACCGTCTGCCCCGCCTGGAACTTCCGGTAATACTTGATCTGTTCCAGCCGTTCGAGCTCATCCGCCTCGCAGCGCGCGCAAACGGCGCGGTGCCGGATCGGGCAGTCTTCGCAATCGTGGGAAAAGGAAAGGCTGCGGTCTGTCAGCATCTCTGTTCACGGTCCTGTCAGAGGTTGGTCCGGATCACCCATGCCATGCGGCGCGATTGATCTGGGTCAAGGTTGGGCCTTTCCTGCAGGCCTAAGTCTATGCGCATGATCACGCGAACACAACTCTCACGCCTCGGGCTTTTCGATGCCAAGGTGCCCCGCTATACCAGCTATCCCACCGCGCCGCATTTTTCGAACGCGGTGACGGGGGCGGATTTCGCGCGCTGGATCGGGGCGATCCCCGAAAACGGTCAGATATCGCTGTATCTGCACGTGCCGTTTTGCCGGCGATTGTGCTGGTTTTGTGCCTGCCGCACCCAGGGAAGCGCAAGCCTGTCCCCGGTAAGCGCCTATGTCGAGACGCTGAAAACCGAACTTGACCTGCTGGGCGCGCATCTGCCGCCGGGGGTGACTCTGTCGCGCCTGCACTGGGGCGGGGGCACGCCGACCTTGCTGGCGCCGGACATGATGCGCGGGCTGATCGACAAGGTGCGCGCGGTGGTGCCCTTTGCGCCGGGCGCCGAATTCTCGGTGGAAATCGACCCAAACGAGATCGACGAGGCCCGGCTTGACGCGCTGGCCGAAGGCGGCATGACCCGCGCATCCATCGGAGTGCAGGATTTCGACGAGCAGATCCAGCAGACCATCGGGCGCCCCCAGGGGTTCGAGATCACGCGCCGCGCGGTCGAGATGATCCGCGCGCGCGGCATCGCCAGCCTGAACGCCGACATCCTTTACGGGCTGCCGCATCAAAGCCGCAAGCGCATCACCGAAACCGTGCAGAAACTGCTTAGCTTCGCACCCGACCGGGTCGCGCTTTACGGCTATGCGCATGTGCCCTGGATGGCCAAGCGCCAGCAGATGATCCCGTCCGATGCGCTGCCCTCGCCGGAACAGCGGCTTGACCTGTTCGACACCGCGCGGCGGCTTTTCGAATGGGACGGCTATGCCGGGATCGGCATCGACCATTTCGCGGTGCCCGATGACGGGCTTGCGATCGCGCAAAAGACCGGCAGGCTGCGGCGCAATTTCCAGGGCTATACCGATGACGGCTCGCAGGTTCTGATCGGGCTGGGGGCGTCGTCGATCTCGCGCTTTCCGCAGGGCTATGCGCAGAATGCCCCGGCCACCTCGGCCTATCAGGGGGCGGTGCGGGGCGGGCGGTTCGCGACGTCGCGCGGCCATGTCTTTCGCGGGGACGACCTGCTGCGGGCGCGGATGATCGAGATGCTCATGTGCGATTTCCAGATCCGCACGCAGGACCTTGTCCGGGATTTCGGCACCGATCCGGCCATGCTTGGCGCGCTTTACGAACGGGTGGCGGCGCAATTCGAAGGCGTGCCCGCCCCGACCCACGACGGGCTGTTCCTGCGCCGCGACGCCCGCCCGCTGGTGCGCATGATCGCCCGCGCCTTTGATTCCTACGACCAGACCAAGGCCAAACACAGTTCGGCGACCTGACGCCGCCTTACCGGCCCGCCTTACCGGCCCGCGTCAGCCGGTCAGATCGAAGGCCGCCGCGAAAAGCTTGCGGGTGTAATCGGTCCGGGGGGATTCGAACACGTCCCGCGCATCGCCGGTTTCGATCACGTCGCCCTGTTTCATCACGATGATCTTGTGCGACATCGCCCGCACCACCTTGAGATCATGCGAGATGAACAGGTAGGCCAGATCGTATTTGCGTTGCAGCGCGCGCAGCAGTTCCACGATCTGAACCTGCACCGTCATGTCCAGCGCCGATGTCGGCTCGTCCAGCACCACCAGCCGCGGGCGCAGCACCATGGCCCGCGCGATGGCGATGCGCTGGCGCTGCCCGCCGGAAAATTCATGCGGGTAGCGGTGCCGCGACGCGGGGTCCAGACCCACCTCGCGCATCACCTCGACCACCGCCTGATCGACCGGCTTGCCCCCCGGAGAGCCGTGAACACCCAGCCCCTCGGCGATGATCTGCTCGCAGGTCATGCGGGGCGAAAGCGATCCGAACGGATCCTGGAACACGATCTGCATTTCGCTGCGCAGCTTGCGCAACTGCTTTGTCGACCAGCCGCGCATGTCGCGCCCGCGATAGCTGATCCCGCCTTCAGAGGCGATCAGCCGCATCATCGCAAGCGCCAGCGTGGTCTTGCCGGACCCGGATTCGCCCACGATGCCCACGGTTTCGCCCGCGCGCACGGAAAAGCTGGCCTCGTTCACGGCCTTTACATGGCCCACGGTCTTTTTCAGGAACCCGCGCTGGATGGGAAACCAGATCTTCAGCCGGTCGGCGCGCGCGATTTCCTCGGCGCCGGGGGTGACCGGGTCGGGCAGGCCGGTGCTTTCGGCGGAAATCAGCATCTGCGTATAGGGGTGCTGCGGATTGGCGAAAAGCTCGGCGGTCGGGCCCTGTTCGACGATCTCGCCCTGTTTCATCACGCAGACCCGGTCGGCGATCTTGCGCACGATGTTCAGATCATGGGTGATGAACAGCATCGACAGCCCTTCGGCGCGCTTGAGCTCGGCCAGAAGTTCAAGGATCTGCGCCTGGATCGTCACGTCCAGCGCCGTCGTCGGTTCATCCGCGATCAGCAGTTCCGGCCCGTTCGCCAGAGCCATGGCGATCATCACCCGCTGGCGCTGCCCGCCCGAAAGCTGGTGCGGATAGGCGTTCAGCCGGCTTTCGGGCTCGCGGATGCCGACCTTGTGCAGCAGGTCCAGAATGCGCGCCCGGGCCGCATCGCCCACCAGCCCCTGGTGCAGCGCAAGGCTTTCGCCCAGCTGCTTTTCCAGCGTGTGCAGCGGGTTGAGCGACGTCATCGGTTCCTGGAAGATGAAACTGATGTCGTTGCCCCGCACGTCGCGCAGCTTTTGCGCGGGGGCGTCGATCATCTCGGCCCCATCGTAAAGGACCGACCCTTCGACCATAGCGCTGTCGCCCAGCAGCGACACCGTCGACAGCGCCGTCACCGACTTGCCCGACCCGCTTTCGCCCACCAGCGCCACAGTCTCGCCGCACTGCACGGAAAAGGACACGCCCTTGACCGCCGGCGTCGTCTTGCCGTCCTGGCGGAAACTGACACGCAGATCGCGCACATCGAGGATCGTCATGAAAAGGTCTTTCTGGGATCGAACGCGTCGCGCACCCCTTCGAAGATGAAGACAAGCAGCGACAGCATCAGCGCGAACACGGTAAAGGCGGTAAAGGCCAGCCACGGCGCCTGCAGGTTCTGTTTCGCCTGAAGCGTCAGCTCACCCAGCGACGGCGCCGATGACGGCAGCCCGAAGCCAAGGAAATCCAGCCCCGCCAGCGTGCTGATCGTGCCCGTGACGATGAAGGGCAGCATGGTCAGCGTGGCGACCATCGCGTTGGGCAGCATGTGGCGGAACATGATGGTGATGTTGCCGACCCCCAGCGCCTTGGCCGCGCGCACGTATTCCAGGTTGCGCGCGCGCAGGAATTCCGCCCGCACCACCCCCACCAGGGCGGTCCAGCCAAAGGCCACGGTCAGGAACACCAGCAGCCAGAAACTGCGCCCCAGGATCGCGAACAGGATGATGATGATGTAAAGCGACGGGGTCGATGACCATATCTCGATCACGCGCTGGAAGATCAGGTCGAGCCAGCCGCCGAAATAGCCCTGCAACGCGCCGGCCACCACGCCGATCAGCGATGCGCAGACGGTCACGATCAGCGTGAACAGGATCGACAGGCGGAAGCCATAGATCACCCGCGCGGCCACGTCGCGCTTGGTGTCGTCGGTGCCCAGCCAGTTCTGCGCGCTGGGGGGCAGGGGGGCGGCGCCGGGGCGATCCACCGGGGTGCTGAAGCTGTAGGGGATCACGGGCCAGATCATCCACCCGGGCATCGCATCCGGCCCCAGATCCTTGCCCGCGTCGACCGCCGCGATCAGCTCGTCGGGGTCGTCAAAGCACGCTTCCAGCCCGCCGGTGCGGATCAGGCAGCGCACCTCGGGGTCGCGATAGGCAGCTTCGGTGCGGAAATCGCCGCCAAAGGCGGTTTCGGGATAGAAGCTGAAGATCGGCATCCGGTAATCGCCGCGATAGTTCACCAGGATCGGCTTGTCGTTGGCGATGAACTCGGCGAACAGCGACAGGGTGAACAGGATGGTGAAGATCACCAGCGACCAGAAGGCCCGCCCGTTGCGGCGGAAGTTGCGCCAGCGCCGCGCGTTCAGCGGCGACAGGGCAAAGCGCGACCGGGTCTGCGGGATCGGCCCGGCGCCCGGTTCGGGCTGGGGGCGGATGGGCTCGTGCGAGGGATCGTAGCTCATGGCTTAGCCCTCGCGCTTTTCGAAGTCGATGCGCGGATCGACGATCACGTACATCAGGTCCGACAGGATGCCGACCGCAAGGCCGATCAGCCCGAAGATGAACAGCGTGCCGAAGATCACCGGGTAGTCGCGCGCCACGGCCGCTTCGAACCCCAGCCGGCCCAGCCCGTCGAGCGAAAAGATCGTCTCGATGATAAGGCTGCCGGAAAAGAACACGCCGATGAACACCGCCGGAAAACCCGCGATCACGATCAGCATGGCGTTGCGGAAAACGTGGCCGTAAAGCACGCGCCGTTCGGTCAGCCCCTTGGCGCGGGCCGTCATCACGTAGTGTTTCTTGATCTCGTCAAGAAAGCTGTTCTTGGTCAACAGCGTCAGCGTGGCAAAGGCCGAGATGGTCGAGGCCAGCACCGGCAGCGTGATGTGCCAGAAGTAA